>CAXQAV010000128.1:0-12268 GCA_964221795.1 Luminiphilus sp.
CCCGATGCAAATTCTCGCTCGCCACGCGCTGCCTTGATGGTGGCATCGACACCTAGCGCGCCGACTGCACGCATCTTCTTGCGCGCCATTTGGTTCAGCTCGCGCACCTCATCATTGGTGTGGGTGAGGATGATCCGGCTGTCGCCGGAGCTGGCCTGCCGTTCCCGATCCCAGCGCTCGATCAGCTCTGTCCGCGCGACCTCGCGCGTGTCGGCGGTATGAACCATGCCGCGTTCTTCGTAGCTCCGGATTGCTTCTCCCGTGCGACCCGTGGCGAGGTGCCTGGTTGCATCCTGCTGCCATGCCGAAAGCTGGCGGCGGACTTCGCTGATCTCGACCCCGCCTTGGCGCACGTGGATCGCGCGGAACGCCGCGCCAGCTTCGATGGCCTGAAGCTGCTGCTGGTCACCGACCAGAACCACCTTCGCTCCGGACTTGGCGGCTTGGGTGAGCACGCGCTCCATCTGGCGCGTGCCGACCATGCCTGCCTCATCGATGACGAGCACATCCTTGGCAGTCAGCTGCTCGCGTCCTTTGCCCCATTGGTGTTCAAGGCTGGCGATGGTGCGCGATGCAATGCCGGAGCCGTTTTCCAGACCCTCGGCGGCGATGCCGGAAAGCGCTGCGCCGCGCACAGTGTAGCCTGCGCTTTCCCATGCCTCGCGCGCCACGCCCAGCATCGCGCTTTTGCCGGTTCCGGCATAGCCGACAACGACAGCAAGACCCTTGCTTTTGGTCACGTGCTCAAAGGCGGATTTCTGCTCGCCCGACAGCACCAGGCCGCGCTTCGCGGCGCTTGCGAATGCGGCATTTCGCTGGAGATCATTGACGCTATGATTGGCCCGCTGTGTCATCTCGTCGGCGGCGTGGTGCAGGCGCTGTTCGGTCTCGATCATTGCCCGCGAAGTGAACCGATCTTGCCCGCGTCCATCCTCGCCCAGAGCGATCAGATCGGGGGAACCACGCACTGCACTGTAAGCGGCGTCAAACTGCTCCTTGCCGTCGCTGTGCCGGTGGATGAAAGCAGCAAGGTCGCGCTTGGTAAACGTCGCTTGCTGGTGCGTGATGGCATCCAATGCCAGCGCAGGATGGGCAATGATGCGTGCGCCATTGCGCTGGGCAATCGCGCGGTGTTCCTCGATCCGCTCGCCTTCCAGTCCACGCCCGCCAATGCGTGAAGCGGCGGGACCGATCTTGTCCTGCGGTTCCAGCGCAATCCCCTGCGCTTCCAGGCTGCGATGATCGATCCGTGCATCGATGTCGCGTTCGGCCAGCGCGCGGTTGACATGATCGGCCCAGCGCTCGCGCCATTGCTCGATCAGCGCGATCTTGTTCCATTCGCGGACCTTCGCGCCAAAGCCATCTTTGGTTACTTCGCGCCCAATTTCCCGCATCGTGAGCATGACGTGCGCGTGCGGCTTTGCCTTGCCGTCCTCGCCGATATCCCAATGCACATTGAGATCGGCGATCATGCCTTTCTCGACGAACTCGGCCTTCACGAACTCGCGCGCCAGCTTGACGTTGTCCTTCTTCGACAGCTCGCGGGGCAGGGCGAACTCGACCTCACGGGCAAGCTGCGCATCCTTGCGCTTCTCGGCGGCCTCGACCGCGTTCCACAAGGTGGCCCGGTCGGCGAAGGCTTTGGGCGCGCCTTTGGGCAGCATCACTTCGGAATGAAGAACGCCTGCCTTGTTGGTGAAATCATGGGTTCTGTCGATGCGTTCGTCGTGCAATCGCTCGCCTGCACGATAGGCCGCTGCCGCCACGGCACTGCGTCCGCTCGACCTTCCGATGACCTTTGCGCTGAAGTGAAAGATTGCCATGACGGCAATCCAGTTACACTCTAAACGCCACGTCGGCACGACGTATAAGCGCGCCCTCTCATGATAAAATCCTGATCGGGACTAGGCGGTATCACACTGTCCCGGCGACCTTACTGCATTGGGGAAGCTCACCTATTATCATCGTTCCATCACACCAACGATGGAGACTTCTCATGCGCAAACCCCGCGATTTTGATTCGGAACTGAAGGCACTTGCCGACAAGGCAAAGCAGTTAAAAGAACGTCGCGTGCGCGACCTTGGCGCGCTGGTCACGGCAAGCGGAGCCGACGCGCTCGATGCCGAAATCCTGGCGGGCGCGTTGCTCGATGCTGCGAACAATACCGACAAGGCAACCGTGGAGGGCTGGCGCAAGCGTGGCGCGGCCTTCTTTCGGGGCAAGTCACGCGACACTGCGAGCGGACCTCGCCAGCAGTCGGAAGGCACTCTCCCGCTCGATGGCGGCGCGGCATCGGCTTGAGGCAGCAAAGGCACGAACCGACATGCGCGATTGGCAGGTCAAACGACGCGAGCGAACACGGCAACTGATCGAGTTGGGAGGCCTGGTCGCCAAGGCCGATCTGGTAGAATTGACCGATGATGATCGCGCCGCCCTCTATGGTGCATTCCTCACCGTCGCCGCCAAGCTGCGTGGGCCGGATGGTGCGCAAGCGCTGGTGCTGTTTCGGCGCAAGGGAAAGCGGGCGTTTGAGGCGGAGCAATCAGGCTGATCGGCAGAAGAGAGCGGCTCCAATCTCTGCGAATTGGAGTCGATTGCTTGCGTCAGCTTTGCGCCCCCATCCCGGTCATTCGAGCCGATCCGGGCGGTATCCAAAAGCGGACGTCAATCCCGAAAGGGCTGAGTGGCTAAAAGTGGGGAGAATTCAGACTTTCGATTTGGGAACCATCCAAGGAGGAATCGGAAATCCATTGAGGCTAATTGCGATCCAAATTGCCCTGCATCATGGCCAATGTCGCACTCAGGCGGTCCAGCTCTTTGCTTTCAATTCCGGCAAGGAGCCGCCCATAGACGGCGTCGGCCTCAGCCCTGAGCTTGGGCAATAGTTCGACCGCTGCAGGCATGAGATGGATGTGCCATACGCGCCGATCGTTCTTGGCACTTCGCCGCTCTACGAGGGTCAGTTCTTCGAGCCTGTCAATCGCCTGACCAACGCTAGCTCGCTCCAGATCAAGTTCCATGGCAAGTTCGGTCTGCGTCATTCCCGGTGTTCGATAAAGATATGCCAGTGCCCGCCATTGCGTGCGGGTAAGTCCAAATTGTTCGACTGATGTGTCAAAGGAGCGCCGCAAGCGCCGAGTGACCTCCTCCAACAGGAATACGAGCCGATCCGTATCGGTCAGAAAGTTCGCCGAGGCTCTGTCGGCATCTTGGTCCAGTCGCGTCGCCATCTCCCAAGACATATCGAACGCCGGCGAAAAAGAAAACCATTTACTGTAAGTTGCCTTATAATGTAGTGCTATTCATATGGCGATCGATACAACGAGCATGAAAGGGGCCGACGGTTTAGCCCTCACCGCCGAAATCACCGGCGAGCCTGGGGCGATACCGGTCTTGCTCGCCCATGGAGGCGGGCAGACCCGGAGAGCGTGGAAGCGCGTCACAAGCGATCTTGCCGATGCCGGGTTTCGCGCGATTGCTTTTGACATGCGCGGCCATGGCGACAGCGCGTGGTCAGATGCTGGAGCATATGATATTCGTGACTTTGCAGCTGATCTTGTCGCGCTCGCATCCCAAATGGATTGCAAGCCCGCACTGGTCGGCGCATCGCTTGGTGGCCTCGCCGGACTGGTCGCCGAGGGTGACCTTGCCCAGGGCAGCTTCGCGTCGCTGACATTGGTGGATATTGCACCGCGCATGGAGCCAGACGGCGTGATGCGGGTGGTGGGCTTCATGGAACAGCATGTCGAAACCGGCTTTTCGTCAACCGATGAAGCGGCGGATGTTATCGCACGCTACATGCCACATCGCGGGAAGCGCGGCGCTGGCGCAGGCCTGCGCCATTATCTCCGGCAAAAGGATGATGGCCGCTTTTACTGGCACTGGGATCCAGCGTTCATTCGCAACATCATGGCGGCCAAACGGAGCAATCCCGAAAATCAGGAGCATCAGTTTCAGGAACTCAGCAGGGCGGCGGCCAGTCTGACACTCCCGCTGCATCTCATTCGCGGCGCGGCGAGCGACCTTGTTTCTGAAGAAGCCGTTGCACATCTGCGAGAGGTCGCCCCGCATGCCGAATATACCGACATCGCAGACGCCACCCACATGGTCGTGGGCGATGCCAATGATGCATTTTCGAATGCGATCCTCGGCTTTCTGAATCGCCACCATGGTCCGACAGGATCGGGGCAATGAGCGGACTGCCAACGGTGCTTGAGCGGGCGCGCTTGCAGGAATTGCTGGACATTGCGCCCTTCCATCAATGGCTCGGCCTGAAAATCCAATCCTGCTCGGAAGACGGGCTTGAACTCACGATGCCCTGGCGCGCGGAAATCATCTCCAACCCCGTGCTTGGCGCGGCGCATGGCGGCGTGCTTGCGGCGCTGATCGATCTCACCGGGCTTTACACTTTGCTTATGCTGGGCACGCGGGCCAAGGCAACCGCCGATCTCAGGGTCGATTATCATCGGCCCGCGACCACTGGCCCGCTCGTTGCGCGTGGACAGGTTATCAAAATCGGGCGCCAGTTAAGTGTCGCCGAAGCTCGCATTTTCGGCCCTGACGATAAACTCCTGGCCAGCGGCAGGGGCGCCTACATATGCTAATTCGCCTCTTAGTACCCGCATTGGTGTCCGTCGCCTTCTTGCTGTCTGCCTGTTCAGGCGGCGGGGCTGATGACCAGGCTGCCAAAGAGACACCGCAAGGCCCGCGTGAGGTTCAGACCTCGATCGTCAAGACCGAGTTGCTCAACGAACCGGTGAAGGCGTTCGGAACTATTGCCGCCAAACAGAGCAGTGCAATTGGAGCGCTCACCGAAGGTCCGGTCGAGCGGATCTTTGTGAAAGTTGGCGACAGGGTGAAACGCGGGCAACCGCTCTTTCGCATCAGGCAAGCCGACTATCACCGGAACGTGGCAGAGGCACAAGCTGCGGTCGATCTCGCGACCGCTCAAGCTGTTGAAGCCGAACGGCGCTATGAACGCGTGATCGCTCTTGCGCCGAGGGGGTTCGTTTCGAAAGCGCAGGTCGATGCAGTTGAGACCGAGCTTGCCGTAGCGCGCGCGCAAAAGGCGCAAGCCAATGCCGCACTCGGCACCGCACAGCAGGCCCTGAGCGATACGATTACACGCGCGCCTTATGACGGCGTAGTAACCGCGCGCCTCGTTGATGAAGGCGTCTATCTCAACAATCGGTTTTCAATGGGCGGCCAATCAGCGGCACTTCAATTGCAGGAACTCGGCACAGTTGCGGCAATCGTCAATGCGCCGCAGGAATACGTCGATGTGCTGCGTCGAGACATGCCCGCGCGCGTTTTCATCGAAGGATTCGACGCACCGTTCGAGAGCATTGTCTACATCATCAACGACCGGGTCGATCCTGAAAGCCGGATGGTTGAGCTGCGACTGCCGATCGCCAATCCGAACTACCGGATAAGCTCCGGCCTTGCGGCGCGGGCCGAGATCCAGATTCCGGCCGAGCCAGCCATTATTCTGCCTCGAACAGCAATTCTAGGCGACAGCTCCGCCGCCCATCTCTTCATCGTTGTAAATGGCAAGACGCAGCGCCGTGAAGTCAGGTTCGACAGTATCGACCTCGACAGGGTGCGGATTCGGTCGGGGGTGAATGCAGGGGAGGAAGTGATCATCGATCCTCCAGCAACATTGCGTAACGGCGAGCAGGTGACACCACGCCGCACGACCGGCGAGAAGTAATATGTGGCTCGCCGATGTTTCGATCCGGCGACCGGTCTTTGCGACCATGCTGATAGGCTCGCTTGTTGTTCTAGGCCTTGTCTCCTTCGGTCGCCTCGGTGTCGATCTCTTTCCCGAAGTCGAATTTCCCTACGTGTCGGTAACCACCACGCTGCCTGGTGCATCCCCAGGTACGATTGAGACTGAAGTCACGGATATCATCGAGGAGCAGCTCAACACCATCGCGGGCTTGCGCCAGATGCGTTCTGTCAGCGCAGAAGGGGTGAGTATCGTCAATCTCGAGTTTGAACTCGAACAAGACGCCGACCTTATGGCGCAGGAAGTCCGGGACAAAATGTCGCGGCTTGGTGCTGACCTGCCCGCCGACGCGGAGCCACCCGTAATCGAGAAAGTCGATCCTGACGCAGCGCCGATCCTGTCGGTCCTCTTGTCGGGCGATATGCCCATCCGCGATCTAACCACCTTTGCAGACGAGGAAGTAAAGGAGCGCTTGCAGCGGGTTCCGGGAGTCGGATCAGTCGAATTGGTCGGAGGGCGCGAGCGCGAAATGCGTATCTGGCTGGATGCATCTGCGATGCGCGCGCGCAGCATAACGGCAGACGACGTGCTCTCCGCAATCCAGCGCGAAAACGCAGAGCTTCCAGGCGGTCGGCTGGTAACGGAGGGCCGCACCCGCCAATTCGGCATCCGCACACTCGCCGAAGCCGCGAGCGCAGCCGAGTTCGCAAGAATTCCGATTGCCTATCGCCCCAATGGCCAGACCGTCCGTATCGGCGATGTTGGCCGCGTCGAGGATTCGGTCGAAGATGAAACCAGCTACGCCCAGCTCGATGGCAAGCCTGGTGTGGTGCTCGAAGTGCGCAAACAGAGCGGTGAAAACACCGTTGCAGTCGCCGAGCAGATCCGGGCAGCAATCGATGACATAAGCGCAAGCGCGCCGGATGGGGTCAAACTCGTTATCGCACGCGATACCTCGCGGTTCATCGAACAGGCAATTGGCGACGTGCTGTTAGATCTTTTCATCGCGGTGTTGCTGGTAGTCGCCGTGACCTTTCTGTTCCTGTTGAGCTGGCGCGCGACATTCATCGTTCTTCTCGCCATCCCGACCTCGATCGTTGCCACATTCGTCGCTTTCGCGGCGTTTGATTTCACCATCAATATGGTCACCTTGCTCGCGCTCACTGTGGCGATCGGCCTTTTGGTGGACGACGCTATCGTCGTGGTCGAGGCAGTCCAGAACGATGTCGATGAAGGTGTAGATGCAACCGGGGCGGCACACGCTGCAACCCAGCGCGTGGCGCTCGCCGTTCTGGCAGGCACATTCGCGACGCTGGCGGTATTTGTTCCAATCGCATTCATGGAGGGGATAGTCGGGCGATTCTTCTTCCAATACGGATTGGCGATCGTGTTTTCTGTCAGCGTCTCGATGCTGGTCGCCTTTACATTGACACCAGCCATGTCAGCCCGATTACTGCGCCCGGAACATCCGGAAGATGGATGGCTGGGGCGTGTAGAGCGATTTCATGTCGGGATGCGCCTTCGCTACGAACGCCTCGTCAGCTGGGCAGTTGGCAGACGGTATGTCGTGCTTGCTGGCGCTCTCGCGAGCGTTCTCGTCGGCGGATTTTTTGCCGGGCTTGTGCCGAGCACATTTATGTCCACCACTGACCGGTCGGAATTTCTCGCGACGGTCAAGCTGCCGCTCAGCACGGGGATCACCGGAGCGCGCGAAGCAGCCCAGCAAGCTGACGTCGTGTTGCGCGAAAACCCGGAAGTCGAACTAGTGTTTGCGAGTGCGGGCAGTGGC
The DNA here is from genome assembly GCA_964221795.1 of Luminiphilus sp. Lineage (GTDB taxonomy): Bacteria > Pseudomonadota > Alphaproteobacteria > Rhodobacterales > Rhodobacteraceae > Yoonia. The sequence goes on from CAXQAV010000128.1 coordinate 7,519, forward strand.
ACCAATCCCAAGGTCAACGAGATCGATATCTATGTCGGGCTTACCCCCAAGCGGAGCCGTGACATGTCGCAAGATGACCTGATGACCTTCGCGCGCGACGCTCTCGATAAAGGTGTCGTCGGAGCACGCGAGGTATCTGTGGCTGAGGTTCCCTGGGTGTCGGGCGGAGGTGTCGGGCAAACTGCGATCGAGCTGATCATCACCGGAAGTGATACCCTGGCAATCAACGATTATGCTCAATGGCTACAAGGTGAACTCGACGCCCGGCCTGACTTCGTCGACGTCCGCTCTACCTATGAGGGCGGCAGACCCGAATTGCAGATTGTGCTTGATCGTGACCGCGCAGCGGACCTCGGCATATCGGCGCGCAGTCTTGCCGCCGCCTCCCGCACGCTAGTCGGAGGCAGTGATGCAGGAACCTTCGACGCCGACGGGCGGCGCTATGATGTCCGCGTGCGCCTTGACGAAATCAACCGGCAGAACCTCTCGGATGTTCAGGCACTGCCACTCAGAACTGGACAAGGCACTCTGGTCGATTTGGCAGCAATCGCCGATGTAGAGGTGGCATTGAGTGCCGCAGAGATCGACCGTATTGATCGATCGCGCCAGATTTCCGTCCAGGCGAATACAGCCCCCGGCGTAGCGCTGAGCGTCGCGGTTACGAAGGTCGAGAACCTTCTTGTGTCCAATCCGCCACCGCCTGGTCTTTCGATCCAGACCGAAGGAACAGCACGAAGACTGGCCGAGACAGGAGAGGCAATTGTCTTCGCGTTCGCCCTGGCAATCGTCGCGCTCTACATCGTGCTGGCAAGCCAGTTTAACAGTTTCGGGCAGCCGATCATCATCATGCTCACCGCGCCACTTTCCTTTTCAGGGGCCTATTTTCTTATGTGGGCAGGAGGGCAGGAAATGAGCCTGTTTGCTCAGATCGGCATGATTGCGCTGATGGGGATTGTGATGAAGAACGGCATCCTTCTGGTCGATCTCGCCAATCAGTATCGGGACGCAGGCATGGATCCCGCCTCGGCGATGCGCAAGGCAGCGCCAGAACGCCTGCGACCCGTCCTGATGACAGCGTTGGCGGCGATATTCGGCATGTTGCCGGTCGCGCTTGCTCAATCGGATGCCGCTGAGTGGCGCAACTCAATGGGCTTTATCATCATTGGCGGATTGACCACTTCCACGTTCTTGACATTGCTGGTGGTGCCCGCCGCCTATTCCGCAGCGGGTGATCTGAGAGGCTTGGCCGGACGTATTCGCACCGCAGCTCGAGGCAGGCTATATGGCTGAAGCGCGTCTCGCCTGTTAGCGAACACGCTCGGCGACGGCTATTGGGTTGCTAGCCGAATGGCGGGTTTGCACACTGTGCGTGCCAAAAGCGGACAGTCGGCAAGCGGCCCAGGAGGCGCCAGAATTTACAGTGCGAACGAAAGATTGATCACGACAGCCGGGCAATGTTCATCACGGCAATGTTGGCGCTCACCGACGTGACGGACGACCCTACGTTGGATTGACTAAGCCGTCGCACGATTTTCACTTTTCACTCCAATCATTTGCAGAATAGGATTTTCAGCTTACTGGCATCGGGCTGAATTTGGCTGCGAGGTGGGCAATGACTAGGTTCTTGAGTTGGCTATTCGGGCAATCAGATAGAAGCGATGATTCTTCAGATAAGAAGGAGCGCTCGGAGGCGAGAGGCCGGTCCGAACCTGACCAGGGTTTCGGTGGTAGCTCAGACCTCTCTTTACCAGGACAGGCTTACTTCGCACAGCTTGAGCGACTAACAAAATCGGTTTCTGCTCAAGACTATGAGGCTGCTGCCGCGGCAGCGCGCGCTAGCTTGCCTCTTGTCCGTAGTTGGCTGAGCGACACGCGCGGGGACGGGCAACGTCTCGACATCAGAATACCAGCCTTGTCACAAGGTGGTACGATGATGGCGATCACTGGGGATCGAGAAGGCTTGGCCCAGTTGCGCGAACTGGTGCAGGACTTCGATAACTTGGAAGCTTATCGAGAGGAGGCGGAGGAGCACTTCACCGATTTAGATCTCTTTGACAGGATCAGGGAGGTTATCCGCCGAACGCCGGGTGTAAAGCAAAACCAAATGAAGACCGAGCTGGACATCGAAGATGGCCGCCGGGCTAGCCGGTTAATTTCCTACCTTGAGAAGTCTGGAGAGATCCAGCGCGTCAATAGCGGAAAAACCTACGAACTTTACCTTGCCGACTTCAATATGCCCGAGACTGCGGTAGAGAATATCTACATCGAACCCGCCAGTCCCGGATCACATCGAGTTGAGACAAGAGTGGTCAAACCTTGCGAGCTAGATCTCAAACGCATCAAGCATGTACCCCTCCCGCCATCGCCCAATGTCTGGGAGCGACCGGTCAAGCTTCCCAGCACACGAGAGGCCTTCGCGGACCCCGAAGGTGCTTGGCGAGAGATCGTGATCGAGCCGTTCGCGAAGGAAGACCGGCCAGATCCTGCCTTCCGCAGGCATTACAGCACACTTCGCGGGACACTGTCGTTTGATGACCTTGCGAAATCGAATGAAAGTCTGGGTGCGCCCGGCGCGGTAAGGTTCAGCAACGCAAAAGGGCAGACCGGAACAACCGCTCCCCTTCGTCGCGATCCTTACCATATCGCAGTCCATCCAGTTGGCGAGGGTTTCGCTTCACGTTCGAAGAGCAATGTGCTGACGGTGTATGCCGGAGATCTACAAGTCGATTTCGAAACTGATCTCGAAAGTGCACCGGAGATTGCTACAAACCGGGAGCGCCTCGGCCTGACCGAGAGTGAGGCCCATCGGACAATACGGTGCGTGGCATTGACCCCTGAAAGGGATCGTTATCTCTTTACGCATGTCGATGAGGCTTGGTGCATCAGCCGAGACGGAGAGCGCATCTGGGGCCTTCGGATGCCGGCCAATGAACCCACACGCTTTCGGGTCGGCGGGTTGGGTTTCGGGACGGCGAGCGAAATCGATGAGGCCCTCGAGGTTCTGGGCCTCGATTTACCCGTCACTCCAGAGGTGATCCGCAAGCGGTATCGACAACTAGCGCGCCAATTCCATCCAGACATCAACCCCGGCAGCGAGGAGAAGATGAAGGCGGTGAACGTCGCCGCAGAACGTCTGACCGGTTTAGACGCGGACCAGCTTGCCGGAAAAACCGTCGACGACGGCGGCTTCGAAATCGTTGTCAGTTTCGGCGCTTCAGCAGATTGGATCTATGCAGCGGCCTTTTCAGCGGACGGGATGACTGCACTGTTAGGAAGCTACGCGGGTCGCGTGGTGCGCGTCGACCAAAACGGAACGCCTACCACAATCTATGATGTCGGCTCCGCACCTGTTCGGATCGTCGAGACTGACGCCTATCTTTATGTGATGACGACCACACGCCTTTACGTGCTGCAAGGGGATTGCCTGATCGCGCTGGAGGATTGCCCAGGCAAATGTGACCTGCTTATTTTCGAAGAACAAGTTCTGTTGGTTGAGGCTAAAGGTGTCAGGGTTTTTGCACTCGACGGAAGACCACTGGGGATCGCCCTTACCAAAGCGCCGATCCGCCGTGCTTACGTGGTGGAAGGAGATCTGGTCATAGAGACAAGGACGCATCGTGGGCGTTTCCGCGGCATCCAGCAATCGCCAAGGAGGTAACAAGGCGCACTGATGGCTGCCTCGCCGATACGGTAGAGGTCATCGATAACCGACGAGAAGGCGCGAAGCTGTCGTTCTTCGTAGAGATGAAAAATGGACAAATCTCGGGCGCTCGGACCGAGCTTGGATGTCGACCGCTCCTGGCTGGCACGTCGGTTCAAACGAACGGCATCTATTCCCATTTCCTGCCTAGAACCGGGCAGGCCGCTCCCGGCCCAGTTTCAGTCATTGCGGGCGGCCAGGTTCGACAGCAGAAAATTCTTTCGCCCATGCAAATTGGGAAATCAGCAAGGATCGGGCTAGCGGCACATAATCAACCGGAGTCGCGCAACATCGAGCAACGTGGGCGCGGAACTCCGTCGTCGCCGTCGCAAATCAGCGCATGTCTGTCGCAAAATCGGGTGGAGCGAAAAAAATCTTCCGAGCCGAGGGCATCGGAGCGGTTTGTCCGCAAAAGTCCCAAATCGTCCTTAGACGGTTCAAATCGTGCAAATCGTTGAAGAATTCCTCGAGTTTCAACTGAACCCGAACCTTGCACCTTTCAAAAAAGTTCTCATTATGTTCCGTAGAGGGGCTACCAATGTCAATGTGAGAATGCCCAATGTCCAATACAGAACGCATCATCCGACTGAAGACCGTGCTCGACCGCACCGGTCTCTCCCGCTCAACCATCTACCGCAAGATCGCTGAAGGCACTTTCCCGTCACAAGTGAAGATCAGCGTGCATGGCGCTGGATGGCATGAGTCAGCCATCGATCGCTGGATTGCCGATCCCGCGCACTATCGTGAAGAGGAACCGGCGGAATGAGTGGGCATCCACCCGTCGAGCCGATCTGCGTTCGGGTCAATGACGCTGCCCGCATGATCGGTATTGGGCGCACAAAACTCTACGAGCTGATCTCCAGCGGCGAACTCGAAACGGTGAAGATTGGCAAAGCAACGCGCATCACCACATCCAGTTTGCGTAGGCTGGTGGAGCGGCATCGGGCATTGAACCGACCAGGCCGCCAACTCGCAATTGGACAGTGTCAGGACGTGCCATTATGTTGCGATTAGGCGCACTACGAGCCACCCGTTTATTCAGCTTTTCGG
>CAXQAV010000129.1:0-2081 GCA_964221795.1 Luminiphilus sp.
CTGATGGACGAGATGCAGGGCGAAGGGGTGCCACCGGAAAAGATTGCCGCCCTCGATATCACGGATCAGTCCGGACATTGGGAACGCGCGCTCGATTTCCTCAGGATCATCACGCCTTTCTTCCAGCGCGCGGACCAGCAGCCCGACAAAGAGGCGCGTCAGCGGATGGTGGTCGAGGCGCTGGCAAAACGCTGGCAGGAAACACCCCCAAACCACCCCGTCATCGTGGCGGGGTCCACTGGTTCACGCGGCACAACGGCACTTTTCATGCAGGCGGTCGCCAAACTCCCGCAAGGGGCGATCATCCTGCCCGGCTTTGACTTCGATCTGCCCGAAGCTGTCTGGGACAAGATGGAAGACGACCTCAATTTCGAGGATCACCCGCAATACCGCTTCCGCCGGTTGATGGACCTGATCGGCTTTGCAAAACCCGATGTGCAGACGTGGGCAGAGGCACCGCCCGCCAATGCGAAACGCAACGCGCTTGTCTCGCTCTCGCTGCGCCCCGCACCCGTGACGGACCAATGGCTCGACGAGGGGCCCGCCCTTGGCGATCTGGCCGAGGCGACCGCCGACTTGACCCTGCTCGAGGCCGCATCCCCGAGGACCGAAGCCGAGACCATCGCCCTGCGCCTCAGGCAGGCGGTCGCGGACGGACAGACCGCCGCCCTGATCTCGCCCGACCGGATGCTGACCCGTCAGGTCACAGCCACGCTGGACCGCTGGAACATTACGCCCGACGACAGCGCCGGCACGCCGCTCGCACTTTCTCCACCGGGCCGGTTCCTGAGGCATGTGGCCGACCTCTTTGGCAAGCCGCTGACGGGCGAGGCGCTGCTGACCCTGCTGAAACATCCGATCTGTCATTCGACTGATGACGCGCGCGGCGATCACCTGCGGCACACCCGCGACCTTGAGCGGCATCTGCGGCGCTATGGGCCTCCCTTTCCGACAGGTGAAGACCTGACCAGCTGGGCCGAAAAGAAACCCGACCACCAACCATGGGTAGCCTGGTTGATCCCGCTGGTGACGGGACACGAGGACGCGCGCCAAGATGATCTGTCTGCCTTCCTGACGCGCCACCTTGAAACCGCTGCGCAGCTTGCAGCAGGTCCCGATGCCGAAGGTTCCGGTGGTCTCTGGGCCGAAGCTGCTGGGCGCGAGGCAGAGCGGATCTGCACTGCGCTGCGCGATGCGGCAGACGCGGGCGGCGTGATGACGACCCGCGACTATGTCGCGCTCTTTTCAGGGGTTCTGAGCCAAGGCGTCGTGCGTGACCGTGATGCGGGGCATCCCGATGTCCTGATCTGGGGGACACTCGAAGCACGGGTGCAGGGTGTCGACCTGACCATCTTTGGCGGAATGAACGATGGCATCTGGCCCGAGGCCCCGCCGCCCGACCCATGGCTGAACCGCACCCTGCGGGCTGAGGCGGGCCTGCTTTTGCCAGAGCGCAAGATCGGCCTGTCGGCCCATGACTATCAGCAAGCCATGGGTGGCAAAGAGGTTTGGATCACGCGGGCCAAACGCTCCGCTGATGCGGAAACCGTGCCGTCGCGCTGGGTAAACCGCCTGAGCAACCTGCTGAACGGCCTGCCAGATCAGGGCGGCACGGTAGCGCTGGAACAGATGCGCGCGCGCGGAACGGAGTGGGCCGCAAAGGCCGCAGCACTCTCTGCGCCGGTGGACTACCTTGACCCCGCGCCGCGCCCCGCGCCCTGCCCACCCGTGAGCGCGCGGCCCGACCAGCTTTCGGTCACACAGATCAAGACGCTGATCCGCGACCCATACGCGATCTACGCACGCAAGGTCCTGCGGCTTGAGCCTCTGGACCCTCTGGTGCCCAGCGCAGATGCACCGCTGAAAGGGATCATCATCCACGGCATTCTTGAAACCTTCATCCGCAATGGTGGCCACCCCGACGACCGCGAAACGCTTCTCGACATCGCCCGCAAACATTTCAACGAAGACTGCCCTTGGCCAACCGTGAGTGCACAGTGGCTCGGGCGGTTTGAACAGCTCGCCGACGCCTTCCTTGCTGCCGAGGCCGAGCGGCGCGCCCTCGCTCCCCACAGCCGGAC
>CAXQAV010000130.1:0-2327 GCA_964221795.1 Luminiphilus sp.
CGTGAGCGAGCGCCTTTGGTTTGGGACTTTGACAGTGTGAACTGTTTGCGTACCGTGCCTTCAGCATCAAGCGTTGATGACGACAAGATCGACTTCTACGTAGCAGGTACATATGACCTCGGCGGCGGTGCATCGCCGCTGGTGCCTATGCAATCGACGAAGACGACTCGGCAGCTGACGAAGTCGGTGCAGGCGATCTGTAGAAAGGCACAGCTGTAGAAGTGTCTTTATCCGTCCAATCGAAGCCGAAGAAACTAGAGCGAGTGCGGTCCTTCGGAGCCGCACTAGCTCTTTGGAGCAGGCGATTTCCGCGCTTGCCCCTATAGCCGTCCCCGACCTGCCCCATTATGTATACCGCCGGACCGCGCCCGTCGCATTTGGCATTTGGGAAAGACTGCTGACATGACCACATATTCGCCCGCCACGACTGAATCCAAATGGCAGGAGAAATGGGCCGAGGCCCAGACCTTCAAAGCTGTGCGCAGTGCGGACAAGCCGAAATACTATGTGCTTGAGATGTTCCCCTATCCGTCGGGCCGCATCCACATGGGCCATGTGCGCAACTACACGATGGGCGACGTGATTGCGCGCTATAAGCTGGCGACCGGCCATAACATCCTGCATCCGATGGGCTGGGACGCCTTCGGGATGCCGGCAGAGAACGCAGCAATGGCATCCGGCGGGCATCCCAAGGACTGGACCTATCAGAACATCGCCGACATGCAGGCGCAGATGAAGCCGCTAGGCCTGTCGATCGACTGGAGCCGTGAATTCGCAACCTGCGATCCCGCATATTACGGCCAGCAACAGGCGCTGTTCATCGACTTTCTGGAAAAGGGTCTGATCTACCGCAAAAAGGCGGTGGTCAACTGGGATCCGGTCGATATGACCGTGTTGGCGAACGAGCAGGTGATCGACGGCAAGGGCTGGCGCTCTGGCGCCGAGGTCGAACGCCGCGAGTTGGTGCAGTGGTTCTTCAAGATTTCTGATTATTCCGAGGAACTACTGGACGCCATCGACGGGTTGGACAACTGGCCTGCCAAGGTCAAGCTGATGCAGGCCAACTGGATCGGCAAATCGCGCGGTTTGCAGTTCAGCTTCCAGCGCACCGACGGCGGCGAGATCGAAGTCTATACAACACGCCCAGACACACTGATGGGTGCGTCCTTTGTCGGCATCTCGCCGGACCATCCGCTGGCCAAGGAATTGGAGGCGAAGGACGAAAAGGTCGCAGCCTTCTGTGCCCAATGCCGCAAGGGTGGCACAACAGCCGAGGCAATCGAGAAGGCCGAGAAGCTGGGCTATGACACTGGCATGACCGTCAAGCATCCGCTGGCGGGCCAGCCCGACCTCCCCGTCTATATCGCAAACTTTATCCTGATGGACTACGGCACCGGCGCGATCTTCGGCTGCCCTGCGCACGACCAGCGCGACCTTGATTTCGCACGCAAATACGGCCTGCCCGTGATCAGCACCTATGTTCCTGCGAACGGCGAAGTGATCGCCCTGCCCGAAGACGGCGGTGAGGCTTACGTGCCCGCCAAGTCCGAAAAGGTGGATTACATCCGTGGCTTTGCCGGTGAAAAGATCCAGACGGGTGATGAGGGCATCGCGACCGCAATCGCCTTTGCCGAAGAGAACGGTTTTGGCGAAGGCGTCACCAAATTCCGCCTGCGCGACTGGGGCCTGAGCCGCCAGCGCTATTGGGGCTGTCCGATCCCTGTTGTCCATTGCGACAATTGCGGCGTGGTCCCCGAAAAGAAAGAGAACTTGCCGGTCGAGCTGCCCTATGATGTAACATTCGACACGCCCGGCAACCCGCTCGACCGCCATCCGACATGGCGCGACTGCGCCTGTCCGTCCTGCGGCAAGCCTGCCAAGCGTGAGACTGATACGATGGACACGTTTGTGGATTCGTCGTGGTACTACGCGCGCTTTACCGCACCCACCGCCGAGACGCCGACCAGTATGGAAGATGCGGCATACTGGATGAACGTGGACCAGTATATCGGCGGCATCGAGCATGCAATCCTGCACTTGCTCTACAGCCGTTTCTTTGCCCGCGCGATGCATATGACAGGCCACCTGCCTGCCAGCGCGTCCGAACCATTCGATGCCCTGTTCACCCAAGGCATGGTGACGCATGAAATCTACCAGACCCGCGACGAGAAGGGCCGCCCCGTCTATCACCTGCCCGAGGATGTAACCGACGGCAGATTGGCCGATGGGACCGAAGTCGAGATCATCCCTTCTGCGAAGATGTCCAAGTCCAAGAAGAACGTCGTCGACCCTGATGACATTCTGGCGAAATACGGTGCCGATACCGC
>CAXQAV010000131.1:0-9118 GCA_964221795.1 Luminiphilus sp.
GGAACTGCACGGCAAATACGTCTTCCTCTCCGAAGGCGTGCGCGGCTCGCTCTCCAAGCAGGTGATCGCGAAATACGGCCTTGATGCGAAATCCGATGTCCAGAAATACGGTCTGGGCATGAAGGAACTCTGGGAGATCGACCCTGCCAAGCACCGCGAAGGCACTGTCACCCACACGATGGGCTGGCCGCTGAACAGCAACGCAGGCGGCGGGTCGTTCATCTATCACCTTGAGAACAATCAGGTTTATGTCGGTTTCGTCGTCCACCTGAACTACAAGAACCCGCATCTCTTCCCCTACATGGAATTCCAGCGGTTCAAGCATCACCCGATGGTTGCCGAACTGCTGAAAGGCGGCAAGCGCGTGGCCTACGGTGCCCGTGCGATTTCCGAAGGCGGCTATCAGTCGCTGCCACAGCTCGAATTCCCCGGTGGCGCGCTGCTGGGCTGTTCGGCAGGCATGGTCAACGTGCCGCGCATCAAGGGCAACCACAACGCGATGCTTTCCGGTATCGCCGCAGCCGAGGCCGCCGCAAAGGCGATCAAGGCCGGTCGTGGCGGTGACATGCTGGACGGCTACGACGACGCCGTGCGTCAGGGCGAGATCGGCAAGGACCTCAAGAAGGTCCGCAACGTCAAGCCGCTCTGGTCCAAGTATGGCCTCGTTGCCTCGCTCGGTATCGGTGGCGCAGATATGTGGATGAACACATTCGGGATCGGTGTGCTGGGCACACTTTCCCATGGCAAAACTGACGCCGCCTCGACCGAGGCCGCAAGCAAGCACAAGCCGATCGACTATCCAAAGCCGGACGGCACCCTGTCGTTCGACCGTCTGACCAACGTCAGCTTCAGCTTTACCAACCACGAGGAAAGCCAGCCTGCCCACCTGCAGCTGAAAGATCCGTCAGTCCCTGTCGGGATCAACCTGCCGAAATACGCTGGCCCCTCGGCCCGCTACTGTCCGGCGGGCGTCTACGAATTCGTGGGCGAAGGGGAGGACACAAAGTTCCACATCAACTTCCAGAACTGCGTCCACTGCAAGACCTGCGATATCAAGGACCCGAGCCAGAACATCACCTGGACAGTCCCGCAGGGCAGCGACGGACCGAACTACCCGAATATGTGATCAGGAAAGCCCCCGATTTTCGGGGGCTTTTTTGTTTGGGGGCGCTGCCGCCGCCCGCTTTGGCAAAATGATGGGCGATCATAAGCGGATCGCCGCGACCTCGGACAGGAACCAGTCACCAAAAGCAGTCACGCGCGGATCGGGGTAGTCTGTCTCAGGATAGACCAGATACATCGCCCGTCCGCCAGTCATCGGGGTTTCGTTCAAGCGCACAAGATGGCCAGCTGCAACATCGGCAGCCGTCAATTTCAGATCGGCCAGAGCCACCCCGTGTCCCGAAAACGCAAGGTCGATCACCCGCGCCCTGTTTCCATAAGCCAGCATGTTGAGCGGCTTGACTGGCGTATAGCCGGTTTTTGCGAACCAGTTGGGCCAATCATCCTCATCACCGTCAACAACACCCAGCATCATCTCTGCAATCTCGGCGGGCGACAGCGGCAGCTTGCGACCCGCAACGAGCGTCGGAGCCGCGACCGGCACGAGCGCATCCGCGTGCATCAGTCTGGCAGTCACCCCGCCCCAAATCCCCTTCCCATACCGCAAGGCCGCATCAATGCTGGACTTCCTGAAATCGAGGACTATGGAAGACATATCCGGCATCACCTTGATATCAGGATAGAGCCCGTGGAAACGAGACAGACGAGGCAGGACGATCCGGTTGCCGTAGAAAGGCGCGATCGAGATATTCAGCGTCCCGCTCATCGGATTCTCGTCCAGTTGATGGGTCGCCGCCTGAATCCTGTCAAAGGCCGCCCCGATCTCGCGGGCAAAGACCCGCGCGGCTTCGGTAGGGATTACGCCGCGACCCTGCCTCCGAAACAAGCTACGCCCCAAATCGGCCTCTAACGCTTTGATTTGATGGCTGACTGCCGCCTGCGTGACGAAGAGTTCATCGGCTGCATCCGTAAAGCTTTCGCGGCGCACAGCGGCTTCAAAAACGCGCAGTTGTTTGAGTGAAGGTAGACGATAAGCCATGGCCATTCATAAATTTTTCTAAGGTATATGCAAATTATCATCATTTGAAATAAAGCCTTGATCCTCGCATGGTGGGTGCAGAGACAAGAAGGAGCCACAAGATGACATATCGCACCCCGAATTCCCGCCCTTACTCGGACATGGACATGATGATGATGCGCGAAGGCTTGCCCTCCGTTGATGCCCTGCGGTCCGAACTCGAAAACGGGCGCCGCACGCAGGCCCACATTCGCGGATCATTGGGCCAGTTTATGCCAAATCTGACTGAGATTGGCAGTATGGTTGTAGCCTGGATCTCTGACCGAGAGCCTCTCGAAAGATCGCAGGCGCGCTGGTCATGAAAAGAGCGACAGGGATGCATGTATCTGACCGGTATAGATAAAATCGGGAGAAGCATCCCTGCACCCGCTGCCAAGGCCCCCTAGTACAGTTCGTGAACTTACGCGAATCGTGAATTCCTGCTATCATTGGCCAATAGCGAAACGTGAGGCATATGAGATCGAGCACAGACATAGGTGGTGTGCCATGAAAGACTGGAGTATTCAGGGCGAAGAGCTCGCCAATTGTAACTGCAACTTTGGCTGTCCATGCCAGTTCAGTGTTCTGCCGTCAGACGGCACCTGTGAAGCGGTCGCGTATTTCCGCTTTGACAAGGGCCATTACGGCGATGTCTCGCTGGATGGTGTCAAGGCGGCAGGGATCTACAAGTGGCCCGGCCCGATCCATGAAGGCGGCGGCGAGTTCCAGCTGATTATCGGCGAATCCGCTACCGACGCACAGCGTGCGGCAGTCGAAGCAATCATGACCGGCAAGGACACGAACGAAATGGCGACGATGTGGTTCGTCTTTGCGGCCATGTGCGCCAAGCAGCACGAGACGCTGTACAAACCCATCGACATCGAGATCGACGCCGAGAACCGCATCGCGAAGGCGAGCGTCAGAGGCGTCGTCGAGACCAAGGCCATGCCGATCCCCAATATCGTCACGGGCGATCCGCATCGTGTTTCGATCTCGCTGCCTAATGGGTTCGAGTTCGGGACTGCCGAGCTGGCAAAGGGCGACAGCAAGACATCCGGCGGGGCCCTGCAGCTGCACAAGAACAACGGGACACACGTCCATATCGCATCGCTGCACCTGACCGGCCAAGGCCGTGTCGCGGCCTGATCCGCGATGACACAACTTGCGGAAACCGGACCGGTTGAAAGACTGGTCCGACGGGATCAATGGATCGTCGCCGGCGCTGCCGCACTGATCGTCGGTCTGGCTGCCTGGTCTACAATCGCGGGTGCGGGCATGAAGATGTCCGCACTCGACATGACCCTCATGGCACGTCCCATCGGAGAGTCGATGACGATGGGAATGGCGCCGGTCTGGACGCCTGGCTACGCGGTGCTGTTGTTCTTCATGTGGTGGATCATGATGATCGCCATGATGACCCCGAGCGCGTCTCCGATGTTGCTGCTTTACACTGCTCTCAAACGCAAGGGGTCCGACGGCAGCCGCGCGGTCTACTACAGTTTCCTGTTCTTGGCGGGATACCTTGCAATCTGGGCAGCTTTCAGCATTGCGGCAGTGGCCCTACAATGGACGACCGAGATTGCCGGTCTCACGAACGGCGCGATGATGACCCTCCAGTCACGGAACTTGGCTGCGATTGTTCTGCTTACTGCCGGGGTCTACCAGTTGACCGGACTGAAAGAGGCCTGCCTGCAGAAATGCCAGTCCCCCGCGCATTTTCTGGCGGACCATAGCAGACCAGGCGCTACAGGTGCCTACGTTACGGGTGTTGACCACGGGATCTATTGCTTGGGGTGCTGCTGGGCGCTCATGGCGCTGCTCTTCGTGGGCGGGATCATGAACCTCTACTGGATCGTCGGTATCGCCCTCTACGTGCTGGCCGAGAAGATCGTGCCGAATGGACGCCTGCTGTCGCGGGTCACCGGCGTCGGCATGATCGGATTTGCTGGATACCTTTTGCTCACCTGACAAATTGACAACCTTGGGAAGGAAAGATCATGGCGCATGTAGACTGGTACGTTGAAGGACCCTCATACGGGAACTGTAATTGCGGTTATTCCTGTCCCTGCCAGTTCGAGGAATTGCCGACACATGGCGACTGTCGCGGCTTCGAAGTCCTGGAGGTTACCAAAGGGCGTTTCGGCGACACCGACCTTTCCGGCACAAAAGCCGCTTTGATGTACGCATGGCCGGGTCCGATTTTCGAAGGCAAAGGTGAGATGCAGGTCATCATTGATCCATCCGCAACCCAAGCCCAACGCGAGGCGTTGGAAAAGATCTTCCAAGGCAAGGAAACCGAAGATGAAGCGACCCATTGGTGGGTCTTCCATGCCATGTGCGACACGGTGCACGACACTGTGCTGGCCGCCATCGACTATAGCGTCGATATCGACGAACGGACGGCAACCGTACGGATTGGCGACATGCTGACCTCGGAAGGACAACCGATCCAGCCGCCGCACGGCGGCGGCCCTCATCGCGTGCGGATCGACATCCCCGGAGGGATCGAGTTCAGCATCGCCGAAATCGGCAGCGCCTCGACCAAGGCAACGACAGCCATCCCGCTTGATCTCAAAGACAGCTACGGCCAGTGGCACTTCCTGCGTCACGGTCCGGGCGGCGTCGTGCAGTAGGGAAGCGAACTGTCATCAGTGTCGGAGTAGTGCAGTCAGTTATTTGACAAGGTAAAGCCACAAACGGTCAAAGCCCCAGCGTGCTGGAAGACGAATGCACGAGTCTTTGATGATAAGGCGCAATCTTGTCGGCGCTTCGCGGTTCAAGACTCGCGGAAGCTTTGCCGAATGCTGTCAACAAATGGCTTCAGAAGGAAATCCAACAGCGTGCGCTCTCCGGTGAGCAGCATCACGTCAGCGGGCATGCCCGCAATCAAGGCAACGTCATCACCGAGTTCTGTTACGTATTCGGCGTCGACATGGACCTTGGCCAAAAAGTACGGCTCTCCAGTCCTTTCATCGACAAGGCGGTCAGCCGAAATTGTATCGAGCACGCCGGATAGACGTGGCAGGTTGCGCTGGTTATAAGCGGTCAGAATGACTTGCGCGGGCATACCGGGGTAGACGTTTTCAATGTCCTGTGGACGTACGCGCGCATCAACGATCAAATCTGTCTCTTCCGGCACGATATCCAGAATTTCACCCCCTGATCGCAAGATCCCGCTCTGCTCAGTGGTCACACGGACATTCAGAACGCGACTCGAGATCGGCGCGCGAATAACTGTTCGATTCAGGGCATCTTCGCGTTCCGGCAACTGGGATCTGACGGCCGAAAGCTCCGATCCAATTTCGGCCTTTTCTGAACTGATTTGCTCCAATGCCTGCTGCCGTGTCGCCAGGATTTGAAGTTCTGCCTCACCAATCTGCTGTTGCAGACGTGCGATTGATGACTTGTTTTGCGCGATTTAAGGAGCCACGCGCGATCAGACGTTCTAGTGCGATCTGTTCCGGCTCGTCTGAATGTCCTGCACCCGCTTGGGCCAGCGCGACCGGATAAAGCCGAGGATGTCCCAGATGTCCTCGTCCGTGATCACCCCGTCAAACGCGGGCATCCCGCTCTGGAAATCGGTGATCCCGCGCGCGGCCAGCGCCCCCTGCCCGCTCAGTTTGACGTAGTCGAACAGCAGCACGTTGTCGTGGTGCCAGGTGTGCCCCGTCACATCATGGGGCGGGGCTGGCAGGGTGCCGTCAGGGTTCGGCGTCTGCCAGTCGGGCTGACCTGCGAGGTTCGCACCATGGCAGGCCGCACAGTTGTCCTGATAAAGGATCTCGCCTCGCATGAGATCGCGGCCTTCAAGCTCGTGGTCGGCATGGGCTGGCGCGCAAAGCGCCAGCACCGCGATTACCGGGAAGATGCGCATGGTCTGCCTGTCCTGCCTTTGGTTCTGTTCACTATTGCAGAACATAGCCCTCCGGCCATGACAGCGTATAGTCCAGCGTGATCACCTCTGTGTCACCGGCAGGCAGGCTCAGGTCCCATTCCAGAACACCGCGCTGGTCTTCGACATCCTGACGGGTCGCTGCGGGGCTGGCGCTCACGACGACCTCGAGGTCCTCTTGCTCGGAATAGGGCGCCACATCGCGCAACAGCACATCCCAGTCCTGTCCGGTCAGGTTCTCGACCGTCAGCGTGGCGCGCTCGCGCAACTCGTTGGTGGTGCTGAAGACCCCGCGATCCCCTTCGCTGCGGTTCGGCATGGAGCGCGTGAGGCGCAGACCGTCGAGCGGACCAAAGCCCATCTCGGTATCCGCGCCTGCCGCCAGCAACGGCAGATAGCTGAAGCCCAGCATGGTGCCATCCGCAAAGATCTGCGCCCGTCCGGGAAGCAGCAGCTCCTCGGTCGCATTGGTAAAGGACGCCACCCGATAGGCGATGCTATCACGGCTCGGGACAGCTTCGGCCCAGACCTCCGCTTCCAGGGTCAGGCGATCCAGCGGCAGGCGCAGGTCCTCGACACCATCACGCAGTGTGACGCGGCCGGGGTAGACATAGGTGACCGTGGCACCGGAAAAATCAGCCTGCGCGGTGACGGGTTCTGCCGCCATTTCCTCGACCGCCAGATCGGCAAAAGCGCGGGACTGCACCGCCAGCCCTTCGGCAAGAGGCATCGGCACCGGACGCCCGATCTCGTCCTCGGGCACAATGCGGCGCAGCATCGGCCAGACACCGCTCGGCCCCGTCTGCTCGCCCGGCCGCGCGGTCGAAAGCGTCAGTTGCACATCGGTCCAGTCCTGTCCGCTGGCCTGCGAAATCACGACAGCGCGGTCGATATCCAGACGTGGCGCATCGCCTGTGGTCAGGCGCATGTCATAGACCGGCTGCCAGTTGGCAAAGCCTTCCAGCGTGGTGATGTCGATGGTGACTTCGCCTTCCGCAGCGGCGGCAAGAGTAAAGGTGAGCACGGCGCCAGCGTCTTCAGGTGTGGTGAGGGCCGCCAGAGCCTGCTTGGCCTTGGCCAGTGCTTCGACATCCTCCCTGCGGGCACGATCGGCGGCCTGCGCCTCCTGTTCTGCAGCAAAGCCCGCCTGCCGCGCGGCCAGCACCTCTGCCCCGAGCATCCGCGCAAGGGCGGCAATATCCGTGCTAGTACCCAACCCTTCGGCAGTCTGGGCCGTGGCAAGGCTTTGCAGAAAGCGCACCTGTTCCTCTGCCGCTTCGACCCGCAGGCGGATTTCGGCAATCCGCGCCGCACTCTCGCGCAGCACCTCTTCAAGGCGTTCGACCTCGGCCCGTGCAGCGACGATCTCGGGCGCGGACAGATCGGGCGTCACCGGAAGACGATCAAAGGCAAGATTGACCGCACCGATCTGCGCCCTATTCGAGGCTCCGACCCGCAGGCCATCGGTCGAAAGACCGCGCGGCAGACCGGGGATCACGATGTCATGGCGGCCTGCGGGCACCTGTAAGACCACCTGCCGCCTGACATAGGCTAGGCCGGGATAGATGGTGACCGCTTCCACATCCGCATCGGCGGCGAAGGTGTCGGCAAAGGCAGGGGCGGCAAGGGCAATAGCACTGGTCAAAAGCAAATGGCGGAACATGAGGATGTCTCCTGTCAGGAATGTCTTTGGAGTTAAGACGCCGCTGGTCAGGCAATCCTTGGAAGGAAATCAAAATAATTTCCAACCTCCCGTCACACCTATGATTTCCGGCCCCGCGCGACGCGGGGATGAGGCAGCGCGGGACCGGACCTACCCTTGGGAACTTATGAAGTTGGTCGTTTGGGTGATACGCAGACGCCGCCAGCTTCCGTCGCAACAAAAAAGGGCGCCCCGCAGGACGCCCTTTTGCTATTCAATCGGGAGGGCCTCAGCCCTTCTTCAGGCACTCGCGGCCCAGCAGCTCGGCAATCTGCACGGCGTTCAGGGCGGCACCCTTGCGCAGGTTGTCCGAAACGCACCACAGGTTGATGCCGTTCTCGATCGTGCTGTCCTGACGGATGCGGCTGATGAAGGTCGCAAAGTCGCCCACGCACTCAACCGGCGTGACATAGCCACCGTTCTCGCGCTTGTCGATGACCATGACACCGGGGGCTTCGCGCAGGATATCGCGGGCCTCGTCCTCGTCGAGGAAATCTTCAAACTCGATGTTGATCGCCTCGGAGTGGCCCACGAATACAGGCACACGCACGCAGGTCGCGGTCACCTTGATCGACGGATCGACGATCTTTTTGGTCTCGGCGACCATCTTCCACTCTTCCTTGGTCGAGCCGTCTTCCATGAAGACGTCGATATGGGGAATGACGTTGAACGCGATCTGCTTGGTGAACTTCTTGGCCGGCTTGTCGTCGGTGGGGTTGTAGATGCTCTTGGTCTGATCCCAAAGCTCGTCAATGCCTTCCTTACCCGCACCAGAGACAGACTGATAGGTGCTGACGACAACGCGCTTGATACGGGCACGGTCATGCAAAGGCTTGAGCGCCACAACCATCTGCGCCGTCGAGCAGTTGGGGTTCGCGATGATGTTCTTGTTCTTGTAGTCATGCACGGCCTGCGGGTTCACCTCTGGCACGATCAGAGGGATCTCGGGGTCGTAGCGAGAGAGCGACGAGTTATCGATGACCACGCAACCGGCCTTGGCGGCCTTCGGGGCATAGACTTTTGTGGCGTCGGAGCCGACAGCAAACAGGGCGATGTCCCAGCCGGCGAAATCAAAGGTGTCGAGGTCCTTGGTCGTCAGGGTCTTGTCGCCAAAGCTGACTTCGGTGCCAAGCGATTTCCGGCTGGCAAGAGCGGCAATCTCGTCGACGGGGAATTCCCGTTCGGCGAGGATGTTCAGCATTTCGCGGCCCACGTTCCCTGTGGCGCCAACGACGACGATTCGATAGCCCATTGGCTGACTCCTTGGTTTCAATGGCGCCTCTTTAGCGAAAGGGGGCGGCAAGGGGAAGGCCCGCCAACGGAATGCAAGGCAGGGTGGCGCGAAAGGCATAGGTGGAGGTCTACGTGCCGAGGGCATCGCCCGACCTGGAGGGCGTTTCAAAGC
>CAXQAV010000132.1:0-2695 GCA_964221795.1 Luminiphilus sp.
ACGTTGCGGATGCCCAGCTGGGTCATGCCGGAGACGTAGTCTTTCTCAATCGCGCCCGGCACCGGCACCCCCAGCCACGGTGGCTTCCAATACTACGACGTGCTTGAAATCCTGCAGGGGCTGAGCAAACGCGGTGATGTCGTTGGCATCGACCTGGTCGAGGTTGCCCCGGCCTATGATTCCAGCGAAAGCACCCAGATTCTGGCCGCGCAACTTCTGCTGAACTTCATCGGTTTCATCTTCCACAACAGGAAATAAGTCTCCTCCCGCCGACATTCGTCTGTGCGAATGTCGCGGGGATCTGGCGCGCAAGCTCTAAAGACGCTTGCGCGCCAGGTTTTATATGTTGTCAGCAGCCTGACAAAAATGAATTACTTTACAGGCAGTTTCACCAGATCGTATCCGCGAAGCCTGCTATCAATTGCCGCGTTGAACAGCGCAAGATCGCGCGGGTTGCCCGCCAGTTCGAGCCGCGCTCGGATCGCCCAGACCTGTTTCAGCAATAGTGGCCGTTTCTGGTCGATGATCCGGCCCTTGTTCCAGGCTCTTCGTTTCGGGATGACAGCAGGAAGTTGGCCTCTTGGCATAGTGCTCCCTCCAATTCTCCCGCCAAGCCCAGACATCAGCACCGGGCTGGCTTGAGCCGATCACAACTGGCCTGGGGCAGGCTAGTGCTGGACACTCGGTGCTGTGCGGCCGCATGTCGGCTTAGAGCCCTTTCAAGCCATTGGAAAGTCCGCCGCCCAAGCGATTAGACTGGGCGGCGGTAGGATCAGATCTTGTGTGCTGAAACCAGCAACATCATCGGTCGCTCCAGTTCTTCGGCCAGGTCCGGTACATCCGCAATCTGTTCAGGTGTGGGCGCAAACTCTTCCACCCGGCGCAGGTCGAACCCCGCGCTGATCAGCGTGTTGATCGTTGTCGCCAGAGTCCGATGGTGCTTCAGCACGCCCTTGGCAAACCAGTCAGTGCGGCGCTCGCCCTCAAGAGAATAGCCGTTGACCGGCCAGGTCTTTCGACCGTCTTCGTCTTGCGTCCACTGGGGACGGGCGGCTGCCATGAAGATCGGATGCTCAATGGTGAAGACCAGATCCCCGCCAGGCGCCAAAGCCGCATGGAGCATGCGGATCAGCCGTGCACAATCCTGCACGTAGTGGAAGGTCAAAGCGCTGTAGACCAGATCAAACGCCGCCTCGGGCAATTCAAGCGTTTCCAGGTCAGCAATCCGGTATTCGATTGCGGAATCCTCGGTGTCAGCCCTCGCACGTTCGATCATGTTCTGAGACAGGTCAAACCCCAGAACTGAAGCAGCCCCCTGACCGCGGAACCAGCGTGCTGCCCAGCCGAAGCCGCAGCCCAGGTCCGCCACGCGCTTGCCTGACAGTCCGGGCAACAGTGCCTGAATTGTCGGCCATTCCGGCGCACCGTCAAGCCCGTGAACCTGCCGGGGAAGCTGGCTGTAGCCAGCAAAAAACTCGGGATTGTCGTAGATATTCTGTGCCATGTTTGTCTCCAGATAAAGGGGAGGACGAGGCACGTTTTCCACGCCTAACAACCTCGTCCAAAAGGGCGAGGCCGAGGCTGGCAATCAGCGTGGTCAGTTCGCGTGATTGGCATCCCGGCATCCCGCCAAGGGGATACCGGCCAACCGGGCGACAATGTGGATGTCCTTCTCAACCATGCAGGCTATATCGGTCTGAATGCAGAAAATGTCAATTTTCTCGCCCATCCGGCGGCGCACTGATAGCGCAGCGATAGACGAGGCAGCCTGGACCGGCCATTTGCCCTGACAGCAGCGAACTCACCCTCAGAGCCCAAGTTAGCTGATGCTGCGTGTGGCACGAATGTCAGCGCCCAGGTTATTCATCACGCCCAGGTTCGTTCGGGTCGCTGGAAAACAGCGCGATCTTGTTGCCGTGCGGATCACGAAGATAGCCGACATAGAAGTGGTGGCCATACGAAGCCCGAAAACCAGGCTTCCCCTCGTCAGAGCCGCCCGCGGCAAGCGCGGCGCGATGAAGGTCACGAACCTGTCTTTGCGATAGCGCCTGAAACGCCACCATGACGCCGTTCCCAGCAGATGCAGATTGCCCGTTGAAGGGGGATTTGACGTAGAAATCTGGCTGAACGGGGGGCTGACCTGGCTCTGCGGGCAAGATGTAGCTCAGGTCTCCGTGATACTCTTCAAGCCTATAGCCAAGAGCTGGGAGGAACGCCGAGTAGAAGCGTTCTGCCTTCGCCATGTCGTCTGCTCCAACGGTGACGTAAGCAATCATACTGTGGCGTTCCTTCAAGAGTTTCGGCGATTGTGGTGGGATCGCCGTTCGGTGGGAGAGTAGCATAATCGGAAGCAGCCATGGCAATAACCGTAGCGAAAGCTCACTTTGTCCGCACGGCTGACCTTCGAGGGTGGTCGGCGGCTGCACCGGCGGCGAAGGTCAACTCTTCTTATTGCGCCCGCGGCATGGGGCGCCCGCTAAGTCGCAAGATCTGTTGACTTTGCCGAGGTCACTTGCTGCGCCCCTCCAACCTTCGAGCGGTGCGCAGCATCGCCCTAGTCAACTGTGCAGCCCTGGAGGTCTGCTCTCGGGAAATCTGGCTGGATCCTTCGCGCTTGCGGCGAGGGGGTCGCCGCGCATCGTGCGAACGTCTGAATTGGGCTGCGAGCGTCCGTTCGGGCCTCCTTGAAGGACAT
>CAXQAV010000133.1:0-8875 GCA_964221795.1 Luminiphilus sp.
GACGTGATTTCCGACGCGGCCAGCCCAGCGGCGCGGGATGCGCTGTTTGATGCGCTGAAGCAGGCGGTGGGCGCGGCGGTGGCCGCCGATCGCACGCTGGGCGGGCTGTGCGACTACGTACTCGGCGAGGCGCCGGTGCCGTCCGATCTGCCCCTTGAGGGGGCGGAGACCCTGAAGGCCGCCACCATTGGTGTCGTGCTGACCTACCAGACAAGCGACCCGCTGTCGTAACCAACCGAAAGGAATATCACGATGTCTCGCGCACAAGGTGCCCGCGCCGCGGCGGCGTTTGGGTTTGAAACCGTTTATGGTACGCCCCCTGCGGCCAACGCATTCTACAAGATCCCATTTGCGTCCAGCACGCTGGGCAGCGAGCAGCCCCTCCTGAATTCCGAGCTTCTGGGCTATGGCGCCGACCCGCTGCCGCCGGTCAAGGATGCAATCACCGCCGATGGCAACATGGTTGTGCCGATCGACGCCCGTTTCTTCGGCCTGTGGTTGAAGATGATGTTTGGTGCCCCGGTCACCACCGGTGCCTCTGCGCCCTACAGCCACGAGTTCCGCTCGGGCGATTGGGATCTTCCTTCGGCCTCGATCGAGCTGCAGAACCCGGAGGTTCCCTCCTACCGCATGGTGTCCGGCGTGAAGGCCAACAGCATTTCCTGGCAGATGCAGCGCAGCGGCCTGGTCACTGCTACGGTCGAATGCGTGGCACAGGGCGAGACCACGGCGGGCGCAAGCTCTGCGGGCACGCTGTCCGAGCTCGCGCTTACGCGCTTCGGGGCATTCACCGGCGAAATCCAGCGCGATGGCGCGCAGCTTGCAAACGTGGTGTCGGGATCGGTCAACTACAGCCGCAACCTCGACCGTGTGGAGACGATCCGCAATGACGGCAAGATCGAGGGCGCGGACCCGTCCATCGCCGCCCTGACCGGCGAAATCGTGGTTCGCTTTGCCGACACCACCCTGCTGGATCAGGCGGTGGCAGGCGACCCCTGCGCGCTGCGCTTCGCTTACGAGATCGATGCCGACAACAGCTTCGAGCTGGTGGCGCATGCCGTCTACCTGCCCAAGCCTCGCATCTCGATCGAGGGACCGGGCGGTGTGCAGGCCACGTTTGCCTGGCAGGCGGCGCTGGACAGCGTCACCGGCCGCATGGCCACCGCCACGTTGGTCAACGACATGGATGGCTACAACAACCCGATCTAATCCCCAATCAACGCTCAGGAGACACAGATGCGTTTGAATCTCACCACCGGCCCGGAGCGATACGACCTCGCCCCGGGTCTTTTCATTGTGGCGGCCCCGGCCACCACAGACGTTATGGAAGCGGCCAAAGAGGACCCAGCATTTCGCGAAGCGGTCGATGCGCTGGGCGGGTCGCTGGACAAGCCTGATCCCTCCTATGCGCGCCGGGTCGGCATCGCCATGGCCAAGGCCATTGCCCGCCTGGTCATCGAGGACTGGGGCGGCTTCGAGGACCCGGACGGCTCCCCTGCCCCGGTCGCGCCTGACCGCATCAATGCGGCGCTGGATCATCATGTGATCTACGAGAAGTTCTCGCAGGTCTATCTGGCGCGCTGGCTGGTGCTGGATCTGGAAAAAAACGGCTTTGCGCCCTCGCCGAGTGGCACTTCGGAGGGGGCGACGACTACTGCAAAGCCTGCCCGCGAATCTGCGAAGAGTGCCCGCGCCAAATCCACCGAGCTCAAACGGTAGAAGGGCGTCAGGTATGGTCGCTGGCCTTGCGGCTCGGCGGCCAGTTGCGGGTGATCAGCGGCATGAGCGCGCGGGTCATCGGCTGGGACATGAACGCGGCCCTCGCCATGGGGGACGCGTTGGGGATCGACCGTATGGCGGTCGCGGAGATCCTGCCCGCCATTGAAGAGGTCGCCGTCGCGGCCATGAACCAGAGGATATCGGACACTGATGCGTGAAAAGACGGTAAGCGTTCGCTTTGCCGCCGTTGGCGGTGACGCGCTGAAAGCTGACATGCGCGGCATTGGCTTGGCTGGGCGCGAGTCCATGGCGGCTGTGCGGGACAGCGCAGAGCGCGCGACCTCGGGTATTGAGGGCATGTCCTCGGCCGCGGCGCAGGCGCGGGCCTATCTCGAGCAGATCGAGATGCGCTCGCACAGCGCGGCTTACCGCATGCAGCCGGTGCTGGCGCCGCAATCCGATATTCAGGCCCGGATCAATCAGGCAACGGGCGTATCGACCGGCCAGTCTGCCGCCGCCACGCTGGCGCAGGGTCAGGCGATGGATGATCTGCGCGCCAAGATCAATCCGCTCTACGCTGCGATCCGACAATACAAGCAGTCGGTGGCCGAGCTGCGCGCCTCCGAGTTGTCGGGCGTGATCAGCACCAATGAGGCTGCGGAGGCCAAGAGCCGCCTGCGCACCTCGGCGCTGGCGGCCATCGACAAGATCAAGGGGCTTTCGGCTGCGCAGAAGGAATCCGCCCGCGCCGCCGAGGAGGCCGCCCGGGCCCATGCAGCCGAAGCGCAGCGCCTGGACGATCTGCGCGCCAAGTACAACCCTGTCTATGGAGTGATCCGGCAGTACCAGGCGCAGAAACAGGAGCTGCGCGGCGTATATGAGGCAGGCAAAATATCGGTGGACGAGTACAACGCGTCCCTGTCCCGCCTGCGCCAGTCCTCGCTGAACAGCATTGCCGCCTACAAAGGGCAAGCCGAGCAGATTGCGGAGGTGTCTCGCGCTTCCCGCACGCAGACCTTCCAGAACGCCAATATCGCGGCCCAGCTTAACGATATCGGCGTGATGATGGCCGCCGGTCAAAACCCGATGATGCTGGCAATTCAGCAGGGCACGCAGCTTAACCAGATTTGGGCCACCATGGGCAGCGGCAAGGATATTCTGCGCGGGCTTGCGGCGGGCTTCATGTCCATGGTCAACCCGATGTCAATCGCGACCATCGGCATCATCGCGCTGGGCGCTGCCGCAGTGAATTGGTTCACCAAGGCGGATGAGAAGGCAAAGACCCTCAAGGACACAATGTCCGACCTTTCCTCATCGGTGCGCAGCTACGCGAGCGCAGTGGACAAGTCCCTGACGTCGACTGTCAAGCTGAATGAGGAGTTTGGCTCGGGCCGGGTTCGCGCGCAGGCACTGTATGACGTGCTGGAGCGTCTGGCGCGCCTGGACGCCATGGACAAGATCCAGAGCGCCACTTCCAAGATGTCGGAGGAGTACGAGGACCTGTCCGACCGGATGGCGGTGATCGCCTCCTACCAGCGGCAGGGAGAAATGGGGGGAGACACCGTTCTGGTGATGCGGCGGCAGGCGCGGCTGCTGAACGAGGAGTTTGGCGTCACCATCGATCAGGGCGAGAAGATCAACGCGGCGATGCAGTCCCTCGCGGCGGCCGTGGCGCCCGAGGACGTGCAGGCGCGTGCGGCTGCGCTCAACGCGCTGTTTGTTGACCTGTTCGGCTCGCTTGAGAAAACGCCAAAGCCCTTGCAGGACATGGCGCGAAATGTCGCGCAGGCCGAGTTGGCGGCATTGCAGTTTCTGGGAGCGACCTTGAAGTCAGAGGGGCAGATCAAAACCCTTGAAGGCAGCACGGATCGCTGGGCGCGCTCCATGTCCTCGGTACTGGCGGAGGTCAACGGAATTCGTGCTGCGCTTGCCGATCTGGGGGGCGGGCTGCTGTCGCGTGCTGCCAAGGGAGTTGAGCTGCAGGCGCTCAAGGCTGGCAAGAGCTTGGCTGAAGCCTCGGCCGCAGGGCGCCGGTTCGAGATCAACACGGAATATGACAAGAAGGTGGCCGACGCCGGCAACGCCGTGGAGCGCATTGCGCTGGAGGCTGCACGGCGGGTGGCGCTGTCGGAGATCAAGCTGGATCAGGAGCTGTCGGCCGCCCAAGCCGCCGCCCGCGAGCGCGAGCGTGAATCCAGAAAATCCGGCGGCGGCACCGCCAAGCAGCGCGAAGAGGTGCAGGAGCTGATCGGTTCGCTCCAGTCCGAGCTGGCCGTTATGCGCGAAACTGACCCGGTGAAGGCTCGCCTGCTGTCCCTGTCCGAGCAAATGGCCGGCGCTACAGACGCCGAGCGAAAGGCGATCATGGATCTTGTCGAAGAGCAGGACCGGGTCAAGCACGGCTGGGAGGGCGTAAAAAAGGCGCTGGGCGATTATGCCGAGGACTCCAAACGCATTGGCGATGATATCGGGGATGCGTTCAAGGGGGCGTTTACTGGCGCAGAGGCCGCGATCCGGCAATTTGCGATGACCGGAAAAATGGAATTCCGCGAACTGGTTCAGTCGCTGCTGGCGGATCTCGCGGTGTTGACTGCAAAAAAAGGCATTCTCGGGCCGCTGTCTGACGCCCTTAGCAACTCAATTGGCGGCGCGGGTAATTGGCTGTCTGACATCATCTTCAACGCCAATGGAAATGCGATCAGCAACGGTAGGGTGATCCCATTCGCCAATGGCGGTGTCGTAACAGGCCCGACTCTTTTCCCAATGCAAAACGGAACCGGTTTAATGGGCGAGGCCGGGCCAGAGGGCATCTTTCCGCTTAAACGAACCCCTGACGGCAAGCTCGGCATCAGAGCCACCGGATCCGGCAAAAGCGAACAGCAGGTTGTGGTGCGCCTGGTCCTCGATAGCGAAATGCTGAACGCGCAGATCATGGACAAGTCACAGATGGTTGCTGTCAGCGTGACCAAGGAGTTCAGCCGCTCGGCTCTGCCTGGAATGGTGAAGGGGATTATCCGCGATCCGAGGAAATCAAACCTATGAGCATCGACACAACGTTCTTCGATCTACTCCGCAAACACCGGATTAAATTCCGCCTGAACGAGCCGACCGAAACAAATCGATTGGCAAACGGAGAGGTTATTACCGCAAGTCTTGGCGCTGCGCTGTGGGTTGGTGAGGTGACATGTTTCCAGTCCCACTATAGTGATGCACAGGAAATCGAGGCGCGGCTCGACAAGCTCCAACGACCAGGAGAGTTTTTCGAGGCTTACGACCCGCGTTTTACCGGCCCGAAGTCTGATCCTGATGGTTCTCTTCTCGGGGCAGCGTCTCCGGTGATTTCCGGCCTCGGTGGTGACAACAAAACGCTGACAATTAGCGGCCTGCCGGCAGGCTACGACTTGACCGCGGGGGACTACCTTGGGTGGCAATACGGCACCGACCCGGTGCGCTATGCACTCCACCGTATTGAGGTTGGCGCAACGGCATCTGCTGGCGGAATTACACCGGCAATCACTGTCTCTCCGCACATTCGACCGGGGGTTTCGCCGGGCGCTGCGGTGAGCCTCATTCGCCCACGGATTAAGGCCAGGCTGGTGAGCGCGGAATACGGCAATGCACGGCCGATGTTCACCGAGGGGGCTCGCTTTTCCTTTACGCAATCATTGAGGTAGCCCATGTCACTTTCCACGCGAGAGGACAAAGTTTCTCACGCCCTTCTTTGGGTTCGAGCAAAGAACCGGGCAACGGGCGTTGAGGAGACCATGGGGCTTTGGTCAGGCGAGGATGTCCGCGTATTCGACATCCAAGGTGAAAGCCGCACCTACTACGGCCCGGCCATCCTATCCATGCCGCCGATCGAGGGCGGTATCGGGCTGGATGTTCGTCAGCACAGGGTCGTTGTTCCACACCTGACACAGGAAGTGATCACCATGCTGCGCGCCTATGAGCCCAAGCTGGCGCCGGTTGAGATCCATTTCGCAGAGTTCTCCACAGAAACTCGCGAGCTGATGAGCCTGCAACGGGTCTTTAAAGGGTGGATCAACACGGCCCCAATCGAGACTGCCGCCGAAGGCGGCGAGGGCCAGGCTGAGGTTCTTTTGGTCAGCGCAGCTCGCGCCCTCACCAAGACCCTCGCGCTTTATAGATCGGATGCGGACCAGAAGAAGCGATCCTCGTCGGATCGTTTTCGGGAGTACTCGAGCACTACAGGACTCAAAGAGGTCTGGTGGGGCTCTGCACAATCAAAAGGTGGAAAATGACAATGCGGCGCGCCCTAAACGGGTACCTAGCCCAGGCTAACTATGTGCCTTTTAAATATGGAGAATTTGATTGCGCCTTGTTTGCTGCCGGCTGGGTGAAGTGCGTCACGGGGAAGGATCTGACCATGGGCGTCAAATACTCAACGCTCCGA
This sequence comes from Luminiphilus sp., assembly GCA_964221795.1. Lineage (GTDB taxonomy): Bacteria > Pseudomonadota > Alphaproteobacteria > Rhodobacterales > Rhodobacteraceae > Yoonia. Next base: position 6,134 of record CAXQAV010000133.1, read on the forward strand.
GAGGGCCGGGAAAAGCTGCAGGCGTGCGGGTTAAACGATCATGTAGAGGCCGCCGCGGCACAACTCCGCGAGGTGACGGTCGCGATGGCGAAGGTCGGAGACGTGGCCGCTGTGTCTGCTGGCCGTGGGGCCTACGGCCTCGGGATCGTTACCGGCGAGAGGGTGGCTGTTCTTACCAGGTGGCACGGGGTGGGCTTCGTGCCATTGAGTGACGCGGTTCGCGCATTCCGAGTGGAGCAGTCGTGATGCGTTCTCTGCTTTTTCTTGCACTGAGCCTCGCCTTTTTTCCCGGGGTCGCAAACGCTGATCCTATCACCACTGCGATTGTCTCTGTGTTCAGCGCCCTTGGCGTCACCGTAACCGCCGCGGCGGTCACTTCTTTTCTGGTTAACACCGCTCTCTCTTTCGGCCTTTCCTTGCTGTCTCAGGCTTTGGCAAAGCGCAAAGGTACCAAAGAGGAGAACGGTGTCAGAATTGAGGGAACCACCGTTGGCGAGGATGTGCCGCAGAAGTTCCCGATCGGGCGTTATGTCACTGGCGGACATTTGGAGTTCCATGGCTCCTTTGGCCTCCCTGAGGGCGGCCCGCCTAACAAGTGGTATGCACGAGTTTTCAGCCTGTCCGACGTGCCGGGTGTTCGACTGCGGCGCCTAATGATCTCCGATGAATGGACAGAACTTGGGGAGGTGACCGACCCGGATTGGGGCGCGCCGATTCTAAAGTACCGCCGAGACGGCAGGAACTGGGCCTATCTAAAGTTCTATGACGGGACCCAGACTGCCGCCGATCCGCTGCTGGTGGAACAATTTGGCGAAGATCCGGACACCCCTTGGACGGCAGACCATATCGGGCACGGCGTTGCCTATGCCGTGGTTTTGCTACACGTCGACAAGAAACTATTCACGGGAATTCCACAGTGTAAATTCGAACTGGATGGCGTCCCTCTGTACGACCTTCGTAAAGACGAGACTGTCGGCGGTTCTGGCCCCCATAGGCACGACGATCCGTCCACGTGGGAGCCTAGCGAAAATCTAGCTGTACAGGCCTACAATATCTTCCGGGGCATCCCCCTTCCTGACGGAAGCGTGTACGGAGGCGAGCTGGCCGCCGAAGACCTGCCCTTTTCGAATTGGGCAGCTGGGATGAACGAGTGCGACCTTGAGGTGAACGGGCGGCCTCAATTCACCGGTGGCCTTGAGATCAATGTTGATGAAGAGCCAGCAGTATACATCGAGGAGCTTTTGGCCGCCGGTCTCGGACAAGTTTCCGAGGTGGGAGGGGTTTTTCGGTGCCGCTGGGGATCCCCGGACACGCCTATTCTGGCGTTTACAGATAATGACGTTTCGATCAGCGACCCTCAGAAGTTTGACCCCTTCCCAGGGCTTGAAGAAACCTACAATGCTGTAAGGATTACGCACCCATCCCCAGACCATCTGTGGGAGCCGGTCCAGACCCCTGCCGTGTATAACGAAGCGTGGGAATCTGAGGACGGTGGTCGGCGTCTACCGGTGCAGATGAACGTCCCGGCATGTTTTGATCACGCTCAAGCCCAGCAGCTCGCCAAAGGGTATGCGGCGGATCACAGACGCTGGCGACGTCACACTTTGACACTCCCACCTGATGCTTTTGATTTGAGCGCGCTCGATTCTGTTAGCTGGACCAGCGCCCGCAATGGGTATGTGAACAAGATTTTCGAGGTGGTCGGGATCAGCTACCGGCCCTTCACACTTTTCTGCGATATTCAACTGCGTGAGCGCGATCCGGACGACTATGACTGGGGTGTCGAAGACGAATTGCCTCCGCCACCCGTCTCTATCCCAGCGTCTCCGACGGACAGGGTCGTCAATTCTAATGAGTGGTCCTTTGCCGGTGTTGCTTTGCAGGATGCCGAGGGTGCTGATCGCCGACCAGCTGTCCGCATCACGCTTGTGGAGGACTGTGTAGAAGATGCCGATGCCTTGGAGTGGCGCGTCGAGTTGGTCGCAGACGGAAGCCGTGTTTCTTCCGGAACTGTCGGTGCGAAAGAGACAGTCATCACCATCTCGGATGGCATATTGTCCGGCGCCCAATACCGCGCCCAAGTGCGCCCGCTCATGCCTGGCCCCACCTCCTGGTCAAGCTGGAAGGTGGCAACGGCGCCAATGGTGCGCTTTACGCTTGGCGATATTGACCAGGCGGCGCTGGACGCAATCCAGGATGACGCGGCGGTCTCGGCCGCGGCACTGGATGACCAGCTGGTGGTGGACCGGATCGAGCCGATTGAGGCCGAGGTGGGCACGATCCAGCGCGACCTGGACGTGCGCGACGTGCAAACGTTCCATGCGGCCGATGCGTTGGGGGTGATCGGGGATCAGGTTCTTTGGGCGCTGACCAAGTTGTCAGATATTGACAGCCGTATGGCGGAGGCCGGGATCTATACCGATCCTGAAACCGGCACGGTCCGCATTTACGGGGTGGAGGCCGAGGCTGAGCGGATCAGCGAGGCGGAAATTCGTTTGAGCGCGGCCGAGGCGGCGATCACCCTGAGTGCCACCCAGGCATGGGTAAATCAGCAGATTTCCAATGCGGTGCTAGACCCGAGCCAGATCCCGCTGCTGGATGATTTGCAGGCGCAAATCAACCAGGTTGAGGTGGACCTGGATGCGGCCGAGGCTGCGATCAATCTCAAGGCGACCCAGACCGAGGTCGATGGGATCGAAACACGTTTGAGCACCGCCGAGATTGATATTGCCGCGGCGCAGG
>CAXQAV010000134.1:0-6747 GCA_964221795.1 Luminiphilus sp.
CCTGCCGTTCTGCCCGGCTCTTTCCCGAACCTGCTCGCAAACGGGTCAAGCGGGATTGCCGTGGGCATGGCAACGAACATCCCGCCCCATAACCTTGATGAGTTGATCGGCGCCTGTCTGCATCTGATCAAGGCGCCGAATGCGCGGGACGAGACCCTGCTTGAGTATATCCCCGGTCCGGATTTTCCGACTGGCGGTGTTATCGTCGAGCCGAAAGAGAATATCGCCGAGGCCTATCGCACCGGTCGCGGTGCCTTCCGCCTGCGTTCCAAGTGGGAGGTCGAGGACCTTGGCCGTGGCCAGTGGCAGGTTGTCGTCACCGAAATTCCCTATCAGGTGCAAAAGTCCAAGCTGATCGAAAAGCTGGCCGAGGTGATCCAGACCAAGAAGGTGCCCTTGCTCGCCGATGTGCGCGACGAAAGTGCCGAAGATATCCGCGTGGTGCTGGAACCCCGAGCCAAAACGGTCGACCCCGAGGTGATGATGGGGATGCTGTTCCGCAACTCCGACCTTGAGACGCGGTTCAGCCTGAACATGAACGTGCTGATTGACGGGGTGACGCCGAAGGTCTGTTCGCTCAAAGAGGTGCTGCGCGCCTTCCTTGATCACCGCCGCGATGTGCTGTTCCGCCGCAGCAAGTACCGCCTCGACAAGATCGACCACCGCCTCGAGGTGCTCGAAGGGTTTATCATCGCCTTCCTGCATCTGGACCGCGTGATCGACATCATCCGCTTTGACGACGACCCCAAGGCGGCGCTGATGGCCGAAGATTGGGCGCTGGAACACGCCCGCGCGACGTCCGAGGCGGATTATGTCAGCCCCCTGCGGCCCGATGCTGACCCCGAGATTTCGCTGACCGAGGTGCAGGCCGAAGCGATCCTGAACATGCGCCTGCGGTCCTTGCGCCGTCTGGAAGAGCTGGAGCTGATCGCAGAGCGCGACGCCCTGATGAAAGAGCGCGCCGAGATCGAGGACCTGCTGGACAGCGAAGACCTGCAATGGTCGCGGATTGCCGAGCAGCTGCGCGAGACGCGCAAGGTCTTTGGCCGTGGCAGTGAGGGCGGCGAGCGCCGGACCCAATTCGCCGAGGCCGAGGAAATCGTCGAAGTCCCGCTGGAAGCGATGATCGAGCGCGAACCGATCACGGTTGTCTGCTCGAAGATGGGCTGGGTCCGTGCCATGACGGGCCATATCGACCTCGACCGCGAGCTGAAGTTCAAGGATGGCGATGGCCCGCGTTTCATCTTCCATGCCGAGACCACCGACAAATTGCTGGTCTTTGGCGCGAATGGCCGTTTCTACACCGTGGCCGCCACCAACCTGCCCGGCGGGCGCGGCATGGGCGAGCCACTGCGCCTGATGATCGACCTGCCCAATGACGTCGAGATCGTGGATATCCTGATCCACCGCTCGGACGAAAAGCTGATTGTCGCCTCTCAGGAAGGTGACGGGTTTGTCGTGCAGGCGGACGAGGTGCTGGCCCAGACCCGCGCGGGCAAACAGGTGCTGAACGTCAAGGATACCGTGGCCAAGGTCTGCAAGGTTGTCACAGGCGATCATATCGCTGTGGTCTCAGAAAACGCCAAGCTGCTGGTCTTCCCAGTCGACGAGCTGCCCGAGATGGCGCGCGGCAAGGGCGTGCGCATCCAGAAATACAAGAAGGCCGCAGGGCGGCAGGGGACGCTGGAACTGGATGGCGGGCTGTCGGACCTGACGACATTCAACTGGGCCGATGGTCTGTCGTGGCAAATGGGCGGCGGCAAGACCCGTACTGAGCCGGATATGACCGAATGGAAAGGTGCGCGGGCCGGTGTCGGCAAGCGGCCACCTTACGGGTTCCCGAAGAACAATAAGTTTTCTTGATTGTTATCTCTCCTGCTTGACCTTCCAGTTGGGGAAGGTTGCAGGTGGCCCTGACATGACAACAACACGACTTGGACGACAATGAAGTATCTGCCGATCGCCGCTATTTGCCTCGCCGCTCTTGCAGGGGGCTATTTCTACCTCGGAAAAGCTGGTGAAGAGGCCCCGTCACCGCAAGCTGCTGTCATGCCCGGCGCGCCGCTTGTGCAGGTCACCTTGCCTGACGCGCTGACGGAGAACGCCCAGATCGGGCAGCGCATTTTTGATGCCAACTGCGCCACATGCCATGGCCCGAATGCGTCAGGGCGTGAAGGCATCGCCCCGCCGCTGGTCCACAAGATCTACGAACCCTCGCATCACGGCGACGAGTCCTTTCAGCGTGCGGTGGCCCAAGGCGTACGTGCCCACCACTGGCGCTTTGGCGATATGGCCGCCGTCAGCGGCCTGACGCGGGCAGATGTCGCTCTTGTGGTGGAATACGTCCGCGAACTTCAGCGGGCGAACGGGATCAACTAACCGTTCGCCCTATTCGCTTCTCAGGCGGCATCCATCTCGATGATCACATTGCCGCGCTTGTGGCCGGTGTCGACATAGGCGTGTGCTTCGCCGATGCGGGACAGCGGGAACTTGCGGTCGATGACCATTTTCAGGTGCCCTGATGCGATCCGGTCGGTCAGGTCCTTGACCAGTGGCATCAGCTTTTCGGGCGGCAACATGCCCGAGGCCGAGAATTTCGCCTGCTGTTTGCGCCAGCAGTTGCCGAACATCATCTGCCGCAGCAGTTTCAGCGACAGCACGGGCGAGATGTACTGGCCGTCTTTCTTGAGCGCGCGGCGGGAGGCTTCAAAGCTGCTCTTGCCCACCGTGTCATAGATCACATCATAGGTGCCGTACCGCGTGGTGAAGTCCTCGCGGTTATAGTCGATCACGTTGTCGGCCCCGAGCGATTTGACAAAGGCCACGTTGCGGGTGCTGCAGACGCCGGAGACCTCGGCCCCCAATGACTTGGCCAGTTGCACGGCGGCTGTGCCAAGCGAGCCTGCTGCCCCGTTGATCAGGATGTGTTGACCCGGTTGCAGGTCGGCGAGGTTGCGCAGGAAGTTCATATCGGTGAGCGGCCCGTCACAAAGGGCGGCGGCCTCCTGATAGGTCATCCCCGCTGGGATTGGCGCGATGACGCCCTTGGCATCAACCACGGCATATTCCGCGTGTGCGCCAAAGTTCAGGCCGGTTTCGCCAAAGACGCGGTCTCCGGTCTTGAATGTTGTGACCTCTGATCCGACCGAGATGATGTCGCCCGCGAACTGGGTCCCCATCGCGGTCACTTTCGGCCCGCGCAGCCCGAGGAACAGGCGACCAAAGCGCGGGGTGCCTTCACGGATCATCGTATCGGCTGCAGTGACGGAACTGGCCTGCACGCGGACAAGGACTTCGCCCGCTTTCGGCGTGGGGATCGGACGGTCGGTCAGTTGCACGACATTGGCGGGGCCGTAACGGTGATAGATGGCAGCTTTCATAGCTTTCATAGCTTTCATGGGTTAAACTTTCGGTTGGTTGTTTGAACTGCCACCTGTGATACGGTTCACGATTTGCTTTTCATATGGACTGAAACGGGCCACAGTGGTTCATAAATGATCCACTGAAAGGCGGACCTCATGCAGAACTGGGAACAGATGCCCTTCTTTCTGGCGGTGGCCCGCACGGGCAGCCTGCGGTCTGCTGCCGAACAGCTGGGGGCGACCCACGCCACCGTGCGCCGCCATATCGAAGCGCTGGAGGCGGGGTATGGCGTGCAGCTGTTCCGCCGCACACGGCGCGGGCTGACGCTGACAGGGGCGGGTGAGACCCTGCTGCCCGAGGCCGAGGAGGCCGAAACACTGCTCACCCGCGCGCGGAACGGCTTGCAGGGCCTCGACCGAGAGGCATCGGGGAAGATCCGTATCTCGGTCGATCCGATGACAGGGCACTTCCTGCTGGCCCCCGTCTTTGCGGAGTTCTGCCGGATCTATCCGCAGGTGGATCTGGAAATCAGCCTGACATTCGAAATCCAACAGATCAGCAATCTGGAAACCGATATCGCCATCCGCCACGCCGCCGAGATCACCGATGACGTGGTGGCGCGCAAGCTGCAGTCGCTCCCGATCTCGGTCTGCGCCAGCCGCGACTATGTCGAGACGCATCTGCCCAAGGCAGGCAAGAAGGGGCAGGGGCTGGCCTTTATCGGCTACGGGCCGGTGCTGGAAATGCAGCGGTTCATTGCTGAGTCAGGTTTCCCCAAGGCCGCGATCCGGCATCAGTGCATTGATCCCGAAATGCACCTGCATCTGGTGCGGGCGGGGGCGGGGATGACCTTTCTGCCGCATTGGGTCTTGCAGAAATTCCCCGAACTCCAGCGTGTTCCCGGTGGCACCACCGATGAGGGCCGCAGCACTTGGGTGGTCTATCACGAAGACCTGCGTCGCGTCCGCCGCGTGCGGATGTTTGTGGATTTCCTTGCCCAGTCGATCATCGCTTTGGGCCGCGATGCGCGCTAGCGGTGCTGGTCGACAAGGATCGGATTGCCGTCAGGGTCCATCAGAACAAAGCTAGCGGGGCCGGTGGTGGTCTCGTCCGCTTCGCTGATGAATTCGACGCCTTCGGCCTTCAGCCGCCGCTGGATGTCACGGATATCCTCGAACGTGTCGAGGTTTTGCGCGTTCTGGTCCCAGCCTGGATTGAAGGTCAGCGTATTGGCCTGAAAGAACCCGCCAAAGAGCCCGATGATCGTGTCGCCGTTCTTAAGGATGAGCCAGCCCTGCTCTTCATTCCCGCCCATGGTGGCAAAGCCCAGCTTGCCGTAGAATGCCTTGGAGGCCGCAATGTCTTTGACATTGAGGCTGATGGAAAATGCGCAGAGATTCATGCGTGAATCTCCTATCGTCGGTAAGGATCGTCCGTCGTGTTGGGGTATTATTCAGAAAGACTGTCACTTTTTGCCGACAGAAACAACTTTTCGGCCTGACTGGCCGAGAGCGCAAGGGCCTTAGCAGAGTGGCTTCTGGCGGCCTGCAAGTCGCCGCTGCGCGCGGACAGATCGGCAAGGGCGGCGTGGAAAGGTTGATAGTCGGTCAGCGCCGGATCGCCTTGAAGGTCCTTCAGCATGCCATAGCCCTGATCCAGTTTCCCTGCATAAGAAAGCGCCACCGCATGGTTCAGCCGGACCACAGGCGTCGGCATCATCCGCACGAGCACGCCGTAGAGCGCGGCGATTTCGGTCCAGTTGGTGTCCTCCCAACTGGGGCTTGTGGCATGGCAGGCGCTGATTGCCGCTTGAAGCTGATACGGCCCGACGGTGCCACGCCCGAGGGCTGCGCGCAGGATCGCGTCGCCTTCAGTGATGCGGGATTTGTCCCAGCGCCGCCGGTTCTGCTGTTTGAGTGGCAGGAAGTGGCCTGCCGCATCTGTGCGACCGCGCTTGCGGGCATCGGTCAGCAGCATCAGCGCCAAGAGCCCCGCGACCTCGGCGTCGTTCGGCAAAAGCTGGCAGAGGATGCGGCCCAGCCTGGTGGCCTCGTCGGAGAGTTGATGTGACTGCGGACTGGTCGCCTCGTTCCCGTGCGAAAAGATCAGATAGATGACCGCCAGAACCGCACGCATGCGGCTGGGCAGGTCGGTGGCGTCGGGGATGCGGTAGGGAATCCCTGCGTCCCTGATCTTGCGCTTGGCGCGCACGAGGCGCTGGGCCATGGCGGCAGGTGCATCCAGAAAACTGGCCGCAATCTCTTCGGTCGTGAGGCCGCCCAAGGTCCGCAGCATGAGGGCCACGCGGGTCTTTTCCTCAAGCGCCGGGTGACAGCAGGTAAAGATCATTTCCAGCCGCTTGTCGGGGATCGCTTCGTCCAAAGGATCGTCCTCCGTCGCGGTTTCGGCCAGCAAGGTCAGCTCCGGCAGGGATCTTTCGAACCGCGCGTCGCGGCGGAATCGGTCGATCGCGGTATTGCGGGCGGTGCGGATCAGCCATGCAGCAGGGCTGTCGGGGATGCCGGTGGCGGGCCAACGGGTCATAGCGCGGCTGACGGCCTCTTGCAGGCAATCCTCGGCGAGTTGCAGATCGCCGAGGGTCTTGGTCAGCGCGGCAAGGATGCGCCCCCACTCTTCGCGGACAAGCCGCGTGATCGTCTGATCCAAGGACTGCGGGGGCGTCATCCGTGGTCAGTTGTCCCAGACCACCAGTGGACGGACTTCGATTTGGCCATCCTTGGCTGTGGGAATTTTGGCGGCCTGTGCCCGCGCGTCATCGAGGCTTTCGCATTCCAGCAGGTAATAGCCGCCCAGTTGCTCTTTGGTTTCGGCAAAGGGGCCGTCGGTCGTGATCACCTTGCCATCGCGGACGGAAACGCAGGTCGCCGTCGATATCGGTTGCAGCGCGTCACCGGCGATGAAACGGCCGGTCTCCTGCATTTCGGCGGTAAAGGCCCCGTAAGCCTGAATGAATGGGCTGAATTCCGGTGTGCCGGGCTGTGGACCGGCGTTTTCGGCAGAATAGGTCAAACACATATATTGCATGGGGTTCTCCCTGGTTGAGCGGGCGGCACGATTGCCTTCCTGACTACCAGACGAACGGCAGTTGGCGAAATCGACATTTGCCCCGAAAAAAAAATTCGGCAGAGCGCCGATGGGCGATACCGAGGCTTGATTTCCATGCCGTTTCCAAATACATCGCCCGCGATGTTGAACCGGGCCACTGGTGGCCCCTCAGAAATTAAGGGCCCTGCGCAATGGCTAAGGCAAAGTTTGAACGTTCCAAACCACACGTAAACATCGGCACGATTGGTCACGTTGACCACGGCAAGACGACGCTGACAGCGGCGATCACGAAGTACTTCGGCGACTTCAAAGCCTACG
>CAXQAV010000135.1:0-2136 GCA_964221795.1 Luminiphilus sp.
TGAGCCCCGCATCAATCGTGCCCAGCACCGCCATCACCATATGGCCGCTCACATGGCCCATATGGCCGATCCGGAAATAGGCGTCCGCAGGCTCACGGCCCAACCCGATCCCCAGCGTCAGCCCGCATTTCTCTTCGCACCAACGACGCAGCGCATTACCATTGGGCGAGCCGATCCCGATCGAAGTGACCGCATGCGAGCGATGGGCGGGGTTTGCAACGTTGAGCTTGATCGGCCCTTCGGCGGACCAAGCGTCGAAAGCGGTCCAGATGACCTCGGCCAGCTTCTGGTGGCGCATCCAGACGTTCTCCAGCCCCTCATGCGCGATGATGTCTAGTGCCGCCCGCAGGCCGTAGAGGTGGTGGGTCGGGGCGGTGCCGTTGAAATAGCGGAAGTAAAGCTCAGGGTTAGTGCGCGGCGCCCAATCCCAATAGGACGTCACACAATCCCCACGGGCCGCGCGTGCCTTGGCATTGAACCAGACAAAGCTCATGCCTGCCGGTGTCATCAACCCCTTCTGGCAGCCCGAGACCATCACATCGACGCCCCATGCATCCATCTCGAAACGGTCGCATCCCAATGAGGCGATGCAGTCGGCCATGAGCAGCGCCGGATGACAGACCTCGTCCAGCACACGGCGCATGCCGGCAATGTCATTCTTTACGCTGGTCGAGGTGTCGACATGGACGGCCAGGATCGCCTTGATCTCATGGGTCTTGTCGGCGGACAGCACCTCGGCGAGGCGCGCCAGATCAACGGGTGATTGCTGGCCGAAGTCCAAAGTCTCGACCACGGCCCCCATACCCTTGGCCATATCCCCCCAGCCGTGACCAAAAGCACCGGTCGCAGGCACCAGCACCTTATCACCACGGAACAGGACGTTGGCCAATGCAGCCTCCCACGCCGCATGGCCGTTGCCGATGTAGATGGCCACATCGCCGGTCGTCACCGCAACCTTTTTGAGGTCGGGGATCAGGCTGTGGGTCAGGTCGTGCAGCTCGCCCTCGTAGATGTTCGGAGAGGGGCGATGCATCGCCTGCAGGACGCGATCGGGAATGACAGACGGACCGGGAATCGCCAGATAGGGGCGACCATGAGACAGTGACATGGGAAAGCCTTGGTATTGTAGACGGGCGGACTTTAGCCCCGCGCGGGCCGAGGTCAACCGTGCCTCGCTTGCCCTTCTCCCCTAAATAGAAGTAGACCCTAGAACGACCGTTCCGCAAAGGCATCCCATGGCGCCGCCCAAGCACGACCAGACCTCCGGCAAACAGCAATCCGCAACGCGCCTGTTCTGGTGGCTGTGGCGTGATTACCTGCGGCATCACAAGCTGCTGCTGGTCGGTGCAGTGGTGCTGATGATGATCGAAGGCTCCATGCTCGCGCTGATCAGCCGCCTCGTGCAACCGATGTTTGACGACGTCTTCACCGCCGGCGACCGCGGGGCGCTCTATTTTGTCGGCTTGGCGGTGATGGTGATCTTCTTTGTCCGCGCGGCCACCTCTGCCGGACAGCGGATCCTGATGGCCTCGATCCAGCAATATACGGCAGCCGCCATGCGGTCGAGCCTCTTGCGGCACCTGATGAAGCTCGATTCCGGCTTTTTCCAGATCCACCCGCCGGGTCAGTTGATCGAGCGCGTGCAGGGCGATGTGGGTGTCATCAACAGCGTCTGGGGAGCGATCATGACGGCCATTGCCCGCGATCTGATCTCGCTCATCGGCCTTCTGGCCGTGGCCCTCTGGATCGACTGGCGATGGACCCTGCTGGCGATCGTCGGCATCCCGCTTCTGGTTCTGCCCTCGCTGATGGTGCAGGCCTATATCCGCCGGCGCGCCCGCAACTCGCGCGAGGTCGCAGGGCGGATTTCGACACGGCTGGACGAGGTGTTTCACGGCGTCAATCAGGTGAAACTGAACGCTTTGGAAGACTATCAGGCCCGCCGCTATGACGACCTGATCCAGGAGGGCGTGCGCGCCGAAATCCGCACCGCTGTCGGACAGGCTACCGTGCCGTCGCTGATTGATATCATGACCGGCATCGGCTTTCTCGGTGTGATGATCTACGGCGGGTCCGAGATCATTGCGGGCGAAAAGACCAACGGTGAGTTCATGGCCTTTTTCACCGCCATGTCGC
>CAXQAV010000136.1:0-2523 GCA_964221795.1 Luminiphilus sp.
CGAGCCTGACGAAGCGTTGAACCCGAAACTGGCCGAGCGGCTGGCGTTTCATATTGATCTCTCGGCTTGCACATTGGCAAATGCAGAGGCCTTCGCGCCTCTGAAGGAGCAGCCAACACCAACCGTATCGATCACCCCCGAAACCGTCACCCAGATCACCCGCGTGGCCGAGGAACTGGGGATCGACAGCCTGCGAGCGCCACTTTTCGCGATCCGTGCGGCCAAAGCCCATGCCGCATTGCATGGCCGCGACGCGGTTAGTTCAGAGGACATCGAAACCGCCTGCGCCCTGACGCTCGCCCATCGCGCCACGCGGATGCCCGAACCAGCCTCCGAGGATGATCAGCCACCGCCACCGCAGAACCAGACGGATCGGCAGGACAGCGAAGGCGACGACAACAGCCTCGACCTGCCTGACGAGCTGTTGCTCGAGGCTGTCCGCGCGATGCTGCCGGACAATCTGCTCGACCAGCTGACAGCGCAAAAGGCGCGGGCCGGACGCGGGAATGGCACAGGGGCTGCGCGCAAGGGCAACCGGCGCGGGCGACCTCTCCCGTCACGGGCCGGGCGGATCAGCGACGGTGCGCGGATCGACATTATCGGGACACTGCGTGCCGCAGCACCATGGCAGACGATCCGCCGCAATGCGACAGGACGCGAGGGCCTGCACATCCGTCCCGCTGATGTCCGCATTAAACGATACGAGGAAAAATCCGACAGACTGCTGATCTTTACAGTCGATGCCTCCGGTTCTGCCGCGCTGACGCGACTGGCCGAAGCGAAAGGCGCTGTCGAGCTGCTGCTGGCGCAAGCCTATGCACGCCGCGACCACGTCTGCCTGATCGCCTTTCGCGGCACCGAGGCCGAGTTGCTTCTGCCGCCCACCCGCTCGCTTGTGCAGACCAAGCGGCGGCTGGCCGGACTGCCGGGCGGCGGAGGAACTCCGCTGGCTGCCGGTATGCTGACCGCCTTCGAACAGGCCATTCAGGCCACGCGGCGGGGTCTGACCCCCACTATCGCGATCCTCACCGACGGTCGCGCGAATATCGCGCTCGACGGCAGCGCCAACCGCAAGCAGGCCGCCACCGACGCGCAAACTATCGCCAAATCGCTCCGCGCCGCTGGAACTGATACGATCCTGATCGACACAGGCAACCGGCCTGAACCGGCGCTTCGCAACCTTGCCCAGATCCTCGACGGCACATATCTGCCCCTGCCGCGCGCAGATGCCGAACGGCTCTCCAAATCCGTCGCCACTGTTCTGGGCGACTAGCGCATGCGCTGGCCCGCCGATGCCGAGGAATGGCCGCTGACCGAGTACTCGCGGCTGATCCTTCACCGCCCGCATCGCTGGCATGTGCAGGAAACCGGCGAAGGTCCGACCTGCCTGCTGATCCACGGGGCAGGAGGAGCAACGCAGAGCTTCCGCCACCTCTTCCCGATCCTTGCGGAAACGCATCACGTCGTCGCCGTCGACCTGCCCGGACAAGGGTTTACGCAGATGGGCGCGCAACAGCGCTGCGGCTTGGACCACATGGCCGAGGACCTTCTCTCGCTTGTCCGCCATGAAGGCTGGAAACCTGCGATGATCATCGGGCACTCTGCCGGTGCGGCGATTGCCCTGCGCATGTGGGAGTTAGGGGCGCGACCCACTGAGGGGATCGTCGGCATCAATGCGGCCTTGGGAAACTTCAAGGGGGTTGCGGGCTGGCTCTTTCCGATGATGGCCAAGGCGCTGGCCGTCACGCCCTTCAGTGCGAGTGTCTTTGCGGGCACCGCGACACGCAGCAGCGTGCGGAACCTGATCGAGGGGACGGGATCAAAGCTCGCGCCTGAGGGTTTGGAACTCTACTATCGTTTGGCGTCCGACAGGGCCCATGTGGATGCGACACTCTCGATGATGGCGCAGTGGCATCTGGACGGGCTGCTTGCGCGGCTCGGGCAGATCGCAGCAGCCGTGCACCTGATCACCGGCCTTGCCGACCGCGCGGTGCCGCCGCAAGTCAGCCGTGATGCTGCCGGCAAGTTGCCGGTTGTGCAACTGACCGAACTGGAAGGCCTGGGCCATCTTGCGCATGAAGAGGATGCTGCAACCGTCGCCGCCGCGATCCTTCAAAACTAAAGGCCGCCGCGGTTTCCCGCGACGGCCTTTGTCAGGATAGTGCTGTCAGCTTATTCTTCTGCAGCGAATGTGGCGAGGTATGCATAAAGGTCGTATGCCTGACCTTCATCGCGGACCTGATAGGCCATCTTGCCGCGCGCGCGGCGGTCTTCGAGGGTTTCACGCAGCCAGCCTGTCGGATCCTGCACGTAGCCAACAAAGGCTTCTTCTGTCCAGACAGCGCCAGCTTCGCCCAGCTCGATAATTGCATCACCGTAGCGGAAGTCCGCATGAGCGCCGATCTGGCGACCAGCAAGACCAAAAAGGTTCGGGCCGGTGCGCGCGTTGCGGACTTCCGCTACGGTGATGCAATTATCGAGCTGGGCGAAGCTGGCGCTGTCTGGACAGAAGAAGCCTTTGTT
>CAXQAV010000137.1:0-3611 GCA_964221795.1 Luminiphilus sp.
TGGATGGCCTGATCTGATTGGTCCGGTTTGATTGTTAGTGCATGATTGGTCGCTGGTCCATTGGCACGATGGTTTCCGGGGCCGGAGGCCGGTATCCCAAGGCGCTATGTGGCCGCTGCGTGTTGTAGTGTTTGCGCCAACCCTCGATGATGATCTGTGCTTCTCTGAGCGAGTAGAAGAGCTCTCTATTCAGCAATTCGTCCCGGAACCGGGCATTGAAGCTCTCCACATAGCCGTTCTCCCATGGTGAGCCGGGCTCAATAAAGGCGGTCTTAGCGCCGACTGCTGTGATCCAGTCCCGAACCGCCTTCGCAACAAACTCGGGGCCGTTGTCGCTTCGGACATATGCTGGCGGACCGCGCAGAATGAAGAGGTCTGTTAAAGCGTCGATCACATCAGCCGAGTTCAACTTTCGCTTTACCCTGATCGCCAAGCACTCCCGGCTGAACTCATCCAGGATGTTCAACGTGCGGAACGCTTTCCCATCATCAGTGCGGCAATGGACGAAGTCATAGCTCCAGACATGGTTGCGATATTCTGGCCTGAGCCGGATACACGACCCGTCGTGCAACCAAAGCCTCGACTTCTTGGGCTGCTTCGGCGGCACCTTCAGTCCCTCCCGTCGCCACAGCCGCTCGACACGTCCGTCACTGACCTGCCAACCGGCGTCTCTCAGCAACGCCGCCACGCGACGGTAGCCGTAGCTGCCGTATTGCCTCGCAAGCTCGATCATGTCCGCCACCAGGTGATCTTCATCTACCCTGCCGCGCGGCTGATACCTTTGTGTTGATCTATGCTGCCCCAATGCCCGGCAGATCCGGCGCTCCGATACCTTCATCTGACTTCGGATCAGGTCGATGCAGGCGCGCCGGCGGGCGGGGCTCAGAAGTTTCCCCGGGCGGCCTCCTTCAGGATCAACTTGTCCAGGGTCAGGTCTGACACCGCTTTGCGAAGCCGCTCATTCTCTTTCTGGAGCCGTTTCAGCTCCTTCAGTTGATCAGTTCCCATACCGCCATACTGCTTGCGCCAGCGGTAATACGTCTGCTCTGTAATGCGTACCTCGCGGATTGCATCTACCCGCTGCATCCCCTGGCCGACAAGCACGTCAACCTGCCGCAACTTCTGAACTATTTCCTCGGGCTTGTGCCGCTTGTTTGCCATTCTCTGTCCTCCGTTTCTTAATCATAACGGTGGACCAATTCAGATGGGGCATTTCACCGACCTGTCCGCTAATGAGATCACGGTACGAGCGCAACCCCAACAAGGCCACGACCCGCGTGTCGATCAGTAGGCCGGATACATATGAGCGACTTCCGAGAATATGCGAAGAAATCATTTGCGAACAGTAGCCGGTACATACATTTGGGCCGGAAGCTGACATTCGCTGCGTTGGACCCCCAGGGGCCTGCTGAGTGGGAGAAGCTACCGCTGACCAGCGTCAGACCAAGTTCTGCTTCCGGCCCTCTCCGACCTGCCTGCGCCCCCGCCCTATCCGACCCATTTTCTCGACACGACACTCGCGGAAGGAGCATAGGCGATTTACAGCAGCGCGGAGCGGGTTAGTTTGGGCCTGTGACAAGACCAACAGGAGCAAACATGCCGATCAAATATCTGCACACGATGGTGCGTGTCAAAGACCTCGACAAATCCATCGCATTTTACGAATTGCTGGGCCTCAAAGAGACCCGCCGCTACGAGAACGAGAAGGGGCGTTTCACGCTGATTTTCATGGCACCTCCGGGGCAGGAGGAATGCCCTGTCGAGCTGACCTACAACTGGGACGGGGATGAGGGGCTACCATCTGACAGCCGCCATTTCGGGCATCTGGCCTATCTCGTCGATGATATCTACGCGACCTGCCAGCACCTGATGGACAATGGCGTGACGATCAACCGGCCTCCGCGTGACGGCCACATGGCCTTTGTGCGTTCGCCCGACAATATCTCGATCGAACTGCTGCAAGCGGGCGACGACCTGCCCCCGCAAGAGCCCTGGGCCAGTATGGAAAATACCGGCCATTGGTAAGGACGGCACTGGCAACCTGGGTGTTACTGGCGTCACCGGCAGATGCCTGCCGGTTGGCGCTGGTCCTCGCGCTGGATGTCTCCTCCTCGGTGGACTTCGTCGAGGATCAACTGCAGCGACGGGGCCTCGCACATGCGCTTGAAGCACCTGATGTGCAGGCCGCCTTTCTGGCGAGCCCCGATCCGGTCGCGCTCCACGTCTTCGAATGGAGCGGGCCGGGCCGCCAGACAACTTTGCTGGACTGGCAAATGATCACCAGCGCCGAAGATCTTGCGGTCGCGGCTACCCGCATCGCCTCCAGCCGTCGCAGCACCACGGGCGAGCAGACCGCATTGGGCGATGCACTTGCCTATGCATTGCGCCAATTCGAGACTGGTCCCGCCTGCATCTTTCGCACCATTGACATTGCGGGCGATGGCCCGAGCAACGCAGGACCCAGCCCCGAAGCCGTCTATGCCTCACTTGCCTTTGACGGGATTGTCGTCAACGGGCTGGTGATTGATACAGGCGCAATCGATGTCACTGACTATTATGAGAACCGGGTCAAGCGAGGCCCGGGAGCTTTTGTAGAAATTGCCCGTGGCTTTTCCGAATTTGAATCCACGATGGAGCGGAAGCTGATCCGCGAGCTTTCTTCGCAAGTTATCGGGCGGACCGAAGGTTTGAAAGGAATTCAGGGATGATCCGTTTTGCACTTGTCCTCGCGCTTTTACCCGGCCTGGCAGAGGCCGCCTGCAGGCAGGCGCTTTCTATGGGGCTTGATGTCTCCAGTTCGGTCGATGATCGCGAATACAGGCTGCAGCTAGACGGTGTCATTGCGGCCCTGAACTCTGAGACAGTGCACGAGATCCTTTTTATCCGTCCCGAAGCGCCGATCCGCCTGCATGTGTTCGAATGGTCGGGGCCCGTCAATCATAGCGAGATTGTGCCCTGGACCGAGGTCAGATCACCGGCCGACCTTGCGCGGATTGCGCAGCTCTTGCGGGCCCATGAACGTGGTGTCGCCGCACCGACGACCGCTATCGGTTCCGCGATCCTGCAAGGATATGCCTATCTGGAACCCCATGCGGATTGCTGGCAGCGCACCCTCGATCTGTCCGGCGACGGGGCAACGAATACCGGCCCAGTGCCCGAGTCGATCCCTGAATCGCAACGCCCTCCGGGGGTCACGGTCAACGGGCTGGTTGTCGGTGCTGGCGATGCACGCGGTGGCGACGCGACCTTTGTCGATATCAAGGAATTGTCCCGATACTACGAAAGGAACGTCATCCGTGGGCCGGGCGCCTTTGTCGAGGTGGCTTTGGGCTATGAGGCATATGCCGCGACGATGGAGCGCAAATTGGTGCGCGAACTGGCGAGCATGGCCGTCGGAGAACTTGATTAGGGCGTTTTCGATGGGGCTGTAGAGCTGTCCCACGCGAAGAGCGACACCAGATCAGGAGCGATCAATTTGGGCTGCACGACCACGTGATCAGCCTTTCTGCCCGCGTCGATGAGGAAAGATTGAAAGGCGGGTCGGCAATCCAGCTTGCCAACCCGCCGAAAACCACTTCCCTCGTTACTCACACAACTCTAACCCACGCACA
>CAXQAV010000138.1:0-12284 GCA_964221795.1 Luminiphilus sp.
CCTCTACCCGTTCGAGGCAACCGTCGCCAAAGGCGCCCACTTTGATACCTGTATCGAGAATATCGACATCGGCGGGCCCACGATGATCCGCTCTGCGGCAAAGAACCATGCTTTTGTCTGCGTCGTGACCGATGTGGAAGACTACGCGCCGCTGCTCGCTGAACTCGACGCCAATGACGGGCACACAACGCTGGCGCTGCGCCAGCGTCTGGCCCAGACAGCCTATGCCCGCACCGCGGCCTATGACACCGCCGTCAGCACATGGATGGCTGGCGCGATTGGCGACACAACACCACGCCGCCGCTCGTTCAGTGGCACCTTCCGCCAAGTCATGCGCTATGGCGAGAACAGCCACCAGTCGGCGGCCTTTTACACGGATGCACAGGTCGCCCCGGTGTGGCGACCGCTGTACAGCATCAGGGCAAAGAACTGTCCTACAATAACATCAACGACACCGACGCTGCCTTCGAACTGGTCGCCGAATTTGACGCTGCCGATGGTCCGGCCGTCGCCATCATCAAACACGCCAACCCCTGTGGCGTTGCCCGTGGTGCGACCCTTCTGGAAGCCTACCAGAACGCTTTCGACTGCGACCGCACCAGCGCGTTCGGCGGTATCGTTGCGCTGAACCAGCCGCTTGATGAGGCGACCGCCAAGGCGATTACCGAGATCTTTACCGAGGTCGTCATCGCCCCCGGTGCCTCTGACGCCGCCAAGGCTGTCTTTGCCGCCAAAAAGAACCTGCGCCTTTTGACCACGGACGGCCTGCCCGACGTGAAAGCCCCGATTACCACCTATCGTCAGGTGGCGGGCGGGATGCTCGTTCAGGACAAGGACACCGGCTATGTCGGTATGGATGACCTCAAGGTGGTCACCAAGAAAGCCCCGACACCGGAACAGATGGAAGATCTGCTGTTCGCATGGAAGGTCGCCAAACACGTCAAGTCGAACGCCATCGTCTATGTGAAAGACAAGGCCACTGTCGGTGTCGGTGCTGGCCAGATGTCGCGCCTCGACAGCGCGTTGATTGCCGCCAAAAAGGCCGAACGCATGGCCGATGCGATGGGCCTGCCCGAACCGCTGACCAAAGGCTCTGCTGTGGCATCCGACGCGTTCTTCCCCTTTGCCGACGGTCTGATGGAAGCCGCAGCTGCTGGTGCCACTTGCGTGATCCAGCCCGGCGGCTCGATGCGCGATGACGAGGTGATTGCCGCCGCTGACGAGGCGGGGATCGCGATGGTCTTTACCGGCATGCGCCACTTCCGCCACTAGGACACCGCCGATGCGCCTGATGACATGGACAGCAATCTGGATCTTTTTCCTTGATCAGGTGATCAAGTTCCATGTGCTGTTCAACGTCTTCGGCCTGCGCTGGGAAGACTTGCGGGTGGGCAGTGACCTGCTGCCCTACCCGCCGCCGGTTGATGTTCTTGATCCCTATCTGCGGCTCACGATGGCGTGGAACCGTGGCGTGAACTTCGGGCTTTTCGCAGATTTCGACATGCGCTGGGTCCTGATCGGCGTGGCCTTTGCGATCTCGGCCGGTGTCGTCTGGTGGCTGCGCCGCGCAGGCGGCAGCAAGTGGATGTACCTTTCGGGCGGTCTGTTGCTGGGCGGCGCCTTGGGCAATGTCGTCGACCGCCTGCTCTACGGAGCCGTCGCCGACTTTCTGAACATGTCGTGCTGCGGGATCAGCAATCCCTATGCTTTCAACGTGGCTGATATCTCTATTTTCGCTGGCGCCGTCGGCCTCGCCTTCCTCTCTGATGGCAACAAGAAACCTGCGTGACGCGACAGTTGGCTTGGGTTAAGACTATGGCAGCACACCAAAGGGACAGTTGATGCGTAGGCTCGTTTTCTCAGTTTTCACCGTGACGCTGATGGCAGCTTGCGGAGCACCTGACCCCGAGTTCAGCAACCCTCTGGCGATCGAAGGCGGCGGACCTGACGCATCCGGCCTGCGCCTGAACGACCCGCTTGTGATCCCGCCGACCAACGCGCTGCCACAGCCAACGCCCGGTGGCGGCAACCTTGCCGATCCCGGCTGAACGCGGCGCCCGCGCCCGTTTCCACCCCTCACATCCGCGTATGATGGGTTGAACCCTTCGGGTTGAGGCGTAGTTATTGATCCAACGCTGTTGGAAACGGATACCCATGACACGCCTTCTTGCCGCTCTTGCCCTTACCCTCGCGCCTTTGGCTGCCACAGCCGAGGAAGTGACCACCTACATGCTCGACAACGGGATGGAGGTGGTTGTGATCGAAGACAACCGCGCCCCCGTCGTTGTGCATATGGTCTGGTACAAAACCGGTTCCGCTGACGAACCCGAGGGCGTTTCGGGCGTCGCACACTTCCTCGAACACCTGCTATTCAAAGCGACAGATACGCTTGAGGCAGGCGAGTTTTCGGCGACAGTTGCTGCCAATGGAGGCAGCGACAACGCGTTTACCAGCTATGACTACACCGCCTATTTCCAGCGCGTTGCCTCCGACCGTCTCGAACTGATGATGCAGATGGAAAGCGACCGGATGAACAACATCCGTCTGACCGAAGAAGACATCCTGACCGAGCGGCAGGTCATCATAGAAGAACGCAACCAGCGGACCGAGAACAACCCCAATGCTCTCGCCCGCGAACAGTTTTCGGCGGCGCTCTATCAGAACCACCGCTACGGCGTGCCGATCATCGGCTGGAAACACGAGATGGAGCAGCTGGACATGGAAGACGTCATGTCCTTCTACGATCTCTACTATTCTCCGAATAACGCGGTGCTGGTCGTCGCAGGTGACGTGGAACCGGAGGAGGTTCTGGCCCTTTCCGAGCAATACTACGGCGTCATTCCTGCCGAAACCCAACTGCCTGAACGCACACGCCCCGAAGAGCCGCCGCATCGTGCCGAGCGTCGCCTGACTTACGTCGATCCGCGCGTGAGCCAGCCCTATCTGATACGCAACTATCTCGCGCCCGAACGCGACAGTGGTGCACAGGAAGAAGCAGCCGCGCTGGTCTATCTGGCCGAGTTGCTGGGGGGATCGCCCTTCACCTCTGCGCTCGGACAGGCGTTGCAGTTTGATACGGACACAGCGATCTGGACGAATGCCTCCTACAATGGCTCCAACCTTGACGACACGGTGTTCTCTTTTTCCATCGTCCCTTCCGAAGGAGTGACCCTATCTGAGGCTGAGGCCGCTATGGATGAAGTGATTGCCGATTTCATGGAAAGCGAGATTGATCCCGTCCGCATGGACAGCATCCGCACGCAACTGCGCGCTTCCGAGGTTTACGCCAAGGACAACACCGAAGGGTTGGCCCGCCGCTATGGTGCGGCCCTGACACAAGGTTTGACCGTCGCCGACGTGCAGGCTTGGCCAGATATCCTGCAAGCCGTGACCGAAGAAGACATCAAGGCCGTCGCTGCCAAGGTCTTTGACCGCCGCCAGTCCGTCACCGGCTGGGTCGTTTCCAGCCAAGAGGAGGCAAAGTGATGCTCCGCTACCTTCTGATCATCTGTGTCTCCGTCTTTGGGACCGCCGCCCGCGCTGAAATCGATATCCAGCAGGTCACCTCGCCGGGCGGGATCAATGCATGGGTCGTCGAAGAACCCTCGATCCCCTTTGTTGCCCTTGAAATCAGGTTCCGAGGCAGCGCCTCGCTCGATCTGCCCGGAAAGCGTGGGGCCACGAACCTGATGACTGCCCTGCTTGAAGAAGGTGCCGCAGGTATGAGCGCGCAGGAGTTTCAGGCCGAGCTTGAGCGCCTCGCCGCCAATTTCAGCTTCCGCGCCTTTGACGACACCCTGTCGATCTCGGCCCGTTTCCTGACCGAGAACAAAGAAGAGGCGCTGGAGTTGCTGCGCAAGGCACTTGTCGAACCCAACTTCGATCAGGAAGCCATTGACCGCGTGCGGGCACAGGTTCTTTCCGGCATCGCCAGCGACGAGAAAGATCCGAATTCCATCGCAAGCGCCGTGTTCAATGCGGGCGCCTTCGGGGACCATCCCTATGGCTCGACCATCGACGGCACGGTCGAGAGTGTGAACGCGCTAACCCGCGACGATCTGGTCACCGCACACCGCAATGCGCTGACGCGCGACCGGCTTTACGTTTCGGCAGTAGGCGATACGACAGCCGAAACCATCGGAACGATCCTTGATACGCTCTTGGGCGAGCTGCCCGAGACTGGTCCAGAAGAGCCGCCCTATGTGCCCTTCGGATTGGAGAGTGGTGTAACAGTGGTCGACTTTGAAACCCCGCAATCCGTCGCCCTCTTTGGCCATGCAGGGATCAAGCGCGATGACGAAGACTTCTTCGCGGCCTTTGTGATCAATCATGTGCTGGGTGCAGGCGGGTTTGAATCGCGCCTGATGACCGAAGTGCGCGAAAAGCGCGGCCTGACATATGGCATCGGGACCTATCTGGTGCCCAAGTTCCACGCCGAGATGATGCTGGGCTCTTTCGCCTCATCCAACGAGACGATGGCAGAAGCGATTGAAGTCGTCCGCGCCGAATGGGCGCGCATGGCCGAGGAAGGCATGACCGCCGAAGAGCTGGAAACCGCGAAAACCTATCTGACGGGTGAGTATCCGCTTCGGTTCGACGGCAATGCCGAGATCGCCAAGATCATGGTGGGCATGCAGATGGTGGGCCTGCCACCTGAGTATGTGGTCAATCGCAATGACTACGTGGAAGCGGTCACGCTAGAGGACGTCAGACGGGTTGCTGCCGAACAGATGGACCCCGACGCGCTGCACTTTGTCGTTGTCGGTCAACCGGTTGGTTTGGAAAGCAGCGAATAGGCCCAGCCCCCTTTTCCCGCTCGCAGAATCGCGACGAGCCATGCTACACCTTGTGGCATGGCAATCGCTGACCCCCAGATAGAGCGCCGGCCCGTCATTCGACAGCTGGAAGAGGCTGCAATCAACAGGATTGCGGCGGGTGAAGTGCTGGAACGGCCTGCCTCTGCCGTCAAGGAACTGGTCGAGAACAGTATCGACGCCGGTGCCCGCCGGATCGAGGTGGTGATTGCCGACGGCGGCAAGACATTGATCCGCGTGACCGACGACGGTTGCGGGATGACCCCCGCGGACCTGCCACTGGCTCTGTCGCGTCATGCTACTTCGAAGATCGACGGCTCCGATCTTCTGAATATCCGGTCCTTCGGGTTTCGCGGCGAGGCACTGCCGAGTTTGGGCGCGGTAGGCCGTTTGTCGATCACGTCCCGCGCGCGCGGCGAGGATGCCGCGCAGATCAGCGTCTCGGGCGGTCAGGCAAGTGCAGTGAGACCGGCAGCCCTATCCGGCGGCACGGTCATCGAGCTGCGCGATATGTTCTACGCCACCCCTGCCCGCCTGAAATTCCTGCGCACGGACCGCGCCGAGGCACAGGCGGTCACGGATGTGGTCAAACGGCTTGCCATGGCCGAGCCCTTCGTCAGCTTCATCCTGCGCGATGCCTCCGGTGGTGATCCGCGGATCGTCTTTCGCGCCGACACCGAAACCGGTGATCTTTTCGACGCGCTGCACGGGCGGTTGCGCACGGTTCTGGGTACTGATTTTGCCGAGAACGCCCTGCGGATTGATGCCGAGCGTGAGGGGTTCCACCTGACAGGCTTTGCCGCTCTGCCGACCTATTCGCGTGGGGCTGCTGTCGCGCAGTATCTTTTCGTCAACGGGCGGCCTGTGAAGGACAAAATGCTGCTGGGCGCCTTGCGTGCCGCCTATATGGATGTGCTGTCCCGTGACCGGCATCCGGTTGCAGCGCTTTTTGTCGATTGCGACCCGACGCTGGTCGACGTGAACGTGCATCCTGCCAAATCCGAAGTCCGCTTTCGCGATCCCGGCACCGTGCGCGGCTTACTGATTTCGGCGATCCGCCACGCGCTTGCCGAAGCGGGGCATCGCGCATCCTCGACTGTTGCCAATGCCACGCTCGGGGCGTTCCGGCCGGAACCAACACCCGTGACCGCCGCGCCGCGCATCTATCAGATGGACCGTCCGAGTTTCAGCGCGCGCTCCATGACCTTTCAGGCGCAGGCACCCGGCTTTGCCGAAGCACCATCTGCCCGTGTCGAACCTGTGGTGGACGAGGCAGAAGACCCCGCCGATCTGCCATTGGGTGCCGCCCGCGCGCAGGTGCATGAAAACTACATCATCGCGCAGACCGCCAACGGCATGGTGATCGTGGATCAGCACGCCGCACACGAGCGACTGGTCTATGAAAAGCTGAAGGCGCAGATGGCCGAGAATGGCGTCGCGGCGCAGGCGCTGCTGATCCCTGAAATCATCGAACTGGCCCCGGACGAGGCCGCGCATCTGCTGGAGATCGCTGACGACCTCTCTCGCCTTGGCCTGACAATCGAGCCTTTCGGTGGCGGTGCCATTGCCGTACGCGAAACCCCTGCCATTCTGGGCGAGGTCAATGCCGAGGCGATGATCCGTGATATTCTGGACGAACTTGCCGATCAGGGTGACAGCACCACCGTCAAAGCCAAGATCGAAGCGATCCTGAGCCGTGTGGCCTGTCACGGGTCAATCCGCTCAGGCCGCAGAATGCAGGCGGCAGAAATGAACGCCCTTCTGCGCGAGATGGAAGCAACGCCGCTTTCCGGTCAGTGCAACCACGGGCGGCCAACCTATGTGGAATTGAAACTTTCCGACATTGAACGGTTGTTTGGGCGCACATGATCAGCATTGGTTCCTATAATTTCAACCTTGGTGATCCCGTGGTTCTCGCGGCGCTGGTCACAGGCCTCTTGCTGGTCCTGATCTGCCTTTTGCTTTTCGCCACACTGCGCCGCGCGGGCCGCTCTGCAGATGCCGCACATATCATCGCAAGCCAACTCAGCCGCGTGTCGCAGGATGTCATGGCGCTGGGTCAAGGCCAGCAGCAACTGGCGGGTAATATCCAGACCGTCAGCGATGCACAGGCGACCGCGCAGGTCCATGTCGTGCAGACCATGGAAAAGCGGCTGGCGGATGTGCAGGCACAGATGGCCGACCGACTGGCCGAAAACGCCCGCAGGTCGGCCATGGCCCTTGCCGAAATGCAGGAGCGGATGAAGGACAGCCTCGCCGGATCGTCCGAGAAAACCACCAAGAGCCTAACCGAATTGCAGGAGCGTCTGGCGACCATCGACAGAGCGCAGACCAATATCGAAAAGCTGTCGGGCGATGTGCTGTCCTTGCAGGACATCCTGTCGAACAAACAGCGGCGCGGCATGTTCGGGGAAATCCAACTGACCGATATCGTTTCCAAGGCGCTGCCGAGCGACAGCTACTCGCTGCAGGCAACCCTTTCGAACGGAAAGCGCGCGGACTGTCTAGTGCATCTGCCGAACCCGCCCGGGCCCATCGTCATCGACGCCAAATTCCCGTTCGAGGCCTATGAAGCCTATGCCGCGGCAGAAGGCCCGCAGCAGCAAATGGTGGCCCTGCGCGATCTCGGCGCTGCAGTGCGCAAGCATATCAAGGATATTTCCGAGAAATACATCATCGAAGGCGAGACTGCCGACGGCGCAATCATGTTCCTGCCCTCCGAAGCCGTCTATGCCGAACTCCACGCCCGTCTGCCCGAAGTGGTGCGCGGAGGCTTTGATGCCCGCGTCTGGATCGTCTCGCCGACCACCTGCATGGCGACGCTCAACACCATGCGCGCCATCCTAAAGGACGCGCGGATGCGGGAACAGGCGGGCGAGATCCGCAAGGCGCTCCGCCTTTTGCACCGCGATGTGGAGATCATCACCGAGAAAGCGGGCAAGCTGGAAACCCACTTGCGGCAGGCCGGTGATGACGTCGCCGGTGTGCTGACTGCCGCAACGCGGGCAGGCAAGCGCGCTGACAGGCTGGACAATTTCGACTTCGAAGAGCTTGCACCGGATCAGGGTGACACGCCTTCGCTACTTTCCTCGAAAGGCTAGCACATGACCCAGCGCGTCTTGATAACGGCAGGCGCTGGCGGGATCGGGCGTGTGATTGCGGAGAGCTATGCCGCTCAAGGCGCGCAGGTCTTTGTCTGCGACATTGATGCCGCGGCGGTGGCGGACCTGCCTGCCGGGATCACAGGGCAGGTTGTCGACGTCACGGATGAAGCAGCGCTCGATGCCTGGCTGGATGCGGGGCTTGCGCAACTGGGTGGCTGCGATGTGCTGGTGAACAATGCGGGGATTGCAGGTCAGGCAGGACCGATCGAAGACCTTGACCTTGCCCAATGGAAAACCTGTCTGGCGGTCAATCTGGACGCGCAGATGCTGACCTGCCGCCGGATCGCACCCGTCATGAAGACGCAGGGCTCCGGTGTGATCACCAACCTGTCGTCGACCTCGGGTCTCTATGCGGTGCCATTCCGCGCGCCCTATGTGGCCGCCAAATGGGCCGTGATCGGCCTGACCAAGACCATCGCGACCGAGTTGGGTCCCTTCGGCATCCGCTGCAATGCGATCTGCCCGGGTGCTGTGAGCGGAGACCGGATGGACCGCGTTCTGGCGGCCGAGGCCAAAGCCCGTGGCACGACACCGCAGGAGGTGTATGACGACTACGCCTCAGGCACATCGCTACGGCGCTTTGCCGAACCCGAGGAAATCGCCAAACTCTGCCTGTTTCTGTCGTCCGAGGCAGCGGCCTTCATCTCGGGGCAGGCAATCGCGGTAGACGGGCATACCGAGACCTATCACTCCGTCTGAGCCAATAAAAAAGGCCCCGCAATGCGGGGCCGTCAGTCTTCTTGGGGAACTTCTCTTAGATACCGATGAAACGCTGCGCGATGCGCGGCACAAGGCCGTTGAACTTCAAAGGCGCGTCAGTTGCAGCGAGGCAGATGCAGTCCATGCCGACCTCGGCGACCGGTGTATGTTCAAGGTCTTCATTCGCCACTTCGACATCGCCCGCACCAAACCGGTCGGTCTCATCGACAAAGGCACCCTGCAGAACAAGGGTGAGTTCGGTGCCGTTATGGCCGTGGTCAGGCACAGCCGTACCGCCCGGAATACGGAGCAGGCGGACCGTCGCCTCGGACGAGGTTTCCAGAACCATCTGGCTGACACCGCCACCGATCTTGCGCCACTTCAGGCTGTCGATGTCGCCGGACACATAGTCCTGTAGCGGACCCGGGAAAATCGATTCAACGCGACGCTTGGGTGCGACAGGTGCCACATCGACACCGCGTTCGATCATGGCCATGGTCGCGGCAAGCGCGTCCTCGGCCAATTCGGCAGGATCACTGTCCAGCATGACCTCACCGCCGACGGCCTCGTATTCGGCAAGCGCCGCGCGGCAGGTGTCGCACATCGAAATATGCGTCGCGACCACAAGATTGAACGCCTCGGGCAAGGTGCCCGCGGCATAGCCCATCAGGAGGGGCTCGGTCAGGTGGTGTTTGATCTTTGTCATGGTCGTCTTCACTTCATTGCGTGGCGCAAGCGTTCAAGCGCCAATCTAATTCTCGATTTGATCGTGCCCAGTGGGAGACCGGTCTCGGCAGCAATTTCGCTGTGACTCAGGTCGCCGAAGTAGGCTTTCTCGATCAGTTTCCTTTGTTCGACCGGCAGAGTTGCCAATGCGCGGCCCAGTTGTTCCGTTTCTTGTTGCAGCCCCATCACCTCGACCTGATCAGGTTCGGCTTCGGGGCCCCATGGCAGGTCTTCGGGTTCGGGCCTGCGCTGTTTGCGCAGAATGTCGATCTTGCGGTTCCGTGCGATCGTGAAGATCCACGTCGACACGCTCGCCTTGGCGGGATCGAACATATGTGCCTTGTTCCAAAGGGTCGCCATGACCTCCTGTGTACATTCCTCTGCCAGATCCGGGCTGGCTCCCGACTTCATCAAAAACGACTTCACGCGTGGCGCGAAGTAGGCAAACAGTTCGGCAAAGGCCGCGCGGTCTTTTTCGTCCCGCACTGCGACCACCTGGGCGACCCAGGCCATCCGTTTATTTGCCGTTTCGGCTGTCACCGTTCTTTTCTCCGCTTTTGGCGTCGGGGCTGCACGAGTCGCACCATACGCGCCGCCTTCGATCGGCGCATCCGCTTTCGAAACAGAAAAGTTCTCGGTGAACATATCTTTGTTACGCAAGCGTGTTAGGGTTGGATCACAGCTTTCGTTGTTTTTGTTATGATCCAGCTAAGTCGCCACGTCGTAAGAAAAAAGGTAAGCAGGATCAAACGACGCGGAGCATCACATAATGCCATTTGAGACCGGGACGGCCGTTCCCAGAAAGATTGCGGTAATTGGGGCAGGCATTTCGGGGATGGGGGCAGCACATGCGCTGGCCAAAGATCATCAGGTGGTGCTGTTCGAGGCTGAAAAACGCCTAGGTGGTCACGCCCGCACAAAGATGGCGGGGCGCAATGGCGACCAGACAGTTGATACCGGCTTCATCGTTTTCAACTATGCCAACTATCCGAACCTGACCAAGCTTTTCGATCACCTCAAGGTGCCTGTCACAAAAAGCAACATGAGCTTTGGCGCCTCATTCGCGGGTGGCAAGCTGGAGTATGCGCTGACCAGTGCCGACGCGCTCTTTGCTCAGCGCCGCAATATCGCTAATCCGCGCTTCCTGCGGATGCTGGCCGACATCGTTAAATTCAATGCCAAGGGTCTCGAAGCCAGCAAGGATGAAAGCCTGACCATCGGGCAGCTTCTGGAAAAGCTGAACCTCAGCGACTATTTCCGCGACCATTATCTGTTGCCCTTCTCGGGCGCGATCTGGTCGACGCCGAAGGAACAAATCCTGGACTTCCCCGCCTATGCGATGATGAAGTTCTTCGACAACCATGCCCTGCTCAGCGCCACGGGCCAGCACCAGTGGTACACGGTCGACGGCGGCTCGCAGCAATATGTCTCGCGTCTGGGCCAGGACATGATCCAGCGCGGCGTGAACGTCCGCCTTGGTGCGGGGATTGATGCTGTCCGCCGCAACCCGCGCGGCGCCGAGGTCAAAGCGCAAGGTGCCGACTGGGAGCAATTTGACGAGGTCGTCTTTGCAACCCACTCCGATGACACCTTGCGCATGCTTTCGGATGCGACGGGTGTGGAAAAGTCTGTTCTGGGTGCCGTCCGCTACCAGCCAAACCGCGTTGTCCTGCATTCCGACACGTCGATCATGCCAAAGCGCCGTCAGGTATGGTCGTCGTGGATCTACACAGAAGACGCGAACCGCACCGACACCGAAATCAACCTCACCTATTGGATGAACTCACTCCAACCTTGGCTGAAGGACGAGGATATCATGGTGACACTCAATACAAAGCGCCCAATCCGTGAAGAGCTGATCTGGGACGAGGTCACCTTGCGCCATCCGGTCTATGACCTTGAAGCGATTGCCGCGCAAAAGGCCGCCACAGCCATGAACGGGTCAAACCACACATGGTTCTGCGGGGCATGGATGAAAAACGGCTTCCACGAAGACGGGCTGTCGAGCGCGCTGGACGTTGTCCATTCGCTCAACGCGGTCGAGCGCGTGCGGGTCGCTGCCGAGTGACCGCAGCGGTCCATCATATCGCGGCCGAGACCTATCACGGGCGGCGGGGACCGACGAAGAACGCCTTTCGCTATTCGATCGACTATGTGCTGATGGACGCCGAGGCAGAGGTCAAAACCCCGGCGCTCTTCTCGCGCAACAGGGGCAACCTGATGTCACTCAAGGACAGTGACCACGGCGGCCCGCCCAAGAACGGTGTGGGTGCGGCATGGGTGCATGACGTGCTAGCCCAATACCAGATTACCGACACGGACCGGATCGAACTGCTCGCCCAGCCGCGCGTCTTGGGCCATGTGTTCAATCCGGTATCTTTCTGGCTGTGCTACGACAAGGACAACAGCCTGCGCACGGTCATTGCCGAAGTGACCAATACCTTTGGCGACCGCCATTCCTACCTTTGCCGGCACGAGGACGGGCGGGCAATTACCAAGGACGCGACAATCTCGGCCCAGAAGCTGATGCATGTCTCGCCGTTCCAGCCCATCGAGGGTGGCTATACCTTCCGGTTTGACATCCAGCCCGACAGCATCGGTATCTGGATCGACTATAGCCGCGGCAATGGCGGGTTGATTGCCACGCTGACCGGCCCGCGCAAGCCCATCACAAATGGTGCGATCATTCGCGCCGCCCTGCGCCGCCCCTTCGGTTCCCGCCGTGTGCTGGCGCTGATCCATTGGCAGGCGCTGAAGCTCTGGTTCAAATGGGCCACCTTTCGATCGCAACCGGCTCCGCCGAGACAAGAGGTCAGCAGGTGAGTGCGCTCACCGAGCGGTTGCCAGCATATTCCATCTTTGCGGCAGTGCTGGCCGGTGC
>CAXQAV010000139.1:0-6599 GCA_964221795.1 Luminiphilus sp.
GTCCCATGGACCGCCACCCATTCGCCCGCCTGCACGGCGGCGCGATCCGTCAGCGCATGCCAGGCGGTTGTGACACGGCACCCCAGACCCGCCGCAAGCGCGGGCGTCATGGTGTCGGGCAAGGCCACAAGGTTGTGGTCAAAGGGCACGGCGACATATTCGGCATAGGCGCCCGGCGTGCCGAAACCGGGCACGATCTGGTTCGCGCAGGCGTTCGAGACACCGGTATGGCAGGCCGGACAATTGCCGCAGGCAAGGATGAAAGGTGCGATCAGACGCTCGCCGAGCTCGTGATGGGCTTTGGGGCCCGCCGCAACGACAGTCCCGCAATATTCATGCCCGAGGATCGAACCGGATGTGACCTTGGGATGTTCACCCGTCCAGCCGTGAAAATCCGAACGGCAGACGCCACAGGCCGCGACCTCAAGAACAACGCCGTTGTCAGGGCAAGCCGGATCGGCCACCTCCTCGATCGACAGATCTTCGTGGAATTCCCTAACGACTGCGGCACGCATGACACTCTCCCCCTGCACGACACTTCGGGCACAGGGTAGGAGTTTTCAGGCGGCGCATTCAATCGGAAATGGACGCCGCCTTGTCTCTGAGCGACGCACTACTGCCCTGCCAGTGGCCCCAGCGCGTTCAGTCCCTTGAGGA
The DNA here is from genome assembly GCA_964221795.1 of Luminiphilus sp. GTDB lineage: Bacteria > Pseudomonadota > Alphaproteobacteria > Rhodobacterales > Rhodobacteraceae > Yoonia. Next base: position 658 of record CAXQAV010000139.1, read on the forward strand.
TATCGATGGCGTAGGCCAGCTGGTAGTCCTGTTCGCGGAGCGCAGCCGTTGCTTCGGCGCGGGCGCGTTCTTCTTCGATCAGGCGCAATTCGTCCTCGGACAGGCTGTCGTTTTCGAGCGAACCGCGCAGGCCCGCTTCGGTGCGCTGGCGGCCCTCTTCCTCTTCGGCCTCATCCTCGCGCGGGCGGGGCTGCTGGACGATGATATCGGGCGAGATGCCAAGCGCCTGAATAGAGCGCCCCGACGGCGTGTAGTACCGCGCAGTAGTCAGGCGCATCGCCCCGTCGTCATCGAGCGGAATAACCGTCTGCACCGAGCCTTTGCCAAAGGAATTGGTGCCGACGATGATCGCGCGGCGATGATCCTGCAACGCACCCGCCACGATCTCGGATGCCGAGGCCGAGCCGCCGTTGATCAGCACGACAATCGGCTTGCCCTGCGCCAGATCACCCGGTGTAGCGTTAAAGCGGTCACCGTCGGACGCGATGCGCCCGCGGGTCGAGACAATCTCGCCCGCTTCGAGGAAAGCATCCGAGACGTAGACCGCCTGCGACAGCAGCCCGCCGGGGTTATTGCGCAGATCGACGATAAAGCCGTCGACATTGTCCCAACCGCCAGCGGCCTCGACCTGTTCGGTGATCCCGTCGCGCAGGTTGGGGAATGTCTGTTCGTTGAAGGTGGTCACGCGCAGCACAACCGCCTTGCCCTCGGTCCGGCTGCGGACAGCGGTCAGTTTGATCGTGTCGCGGATGATCGAGACATCAAAGGGCTCGGGCTCGCCCTCGCGGACGACGGTGATGATGATTTCCGCCCCCACCGGCCCGCGCATCAGCTGCACGGCTTCGTCAAGGGTCAGGCCCATGACGCTTTCGCCATCGACAGCGGTGATAAAGTCACCGGCCAGAATGCCCGCGGCATCGGCAGGGGTGCCGTCCATAGGGGCCACAACCTTGACCCAGCCTTCTTCCTGCGTGACCTCGATCCCGAGGCCACCGAACTCGCCCGAGGTGCTGACGCGCATCTTTGCGGCATCATCGGGCGAGAGGTAGCTGGAATGCGGATCAAGCGAGCGCAGCATACCGTCGATCGCGGCCTCGATCAGCTGCGCATCGTCGACTTCCTCGACATAGGCCGAGCGGATGCGCTCGAAGATATCGCCAAAAAGGTCCAGCTGTTCATAGACACTGGCGCTGGATGCGTTTTCCTGCGCTACCAGTGGTCCTGCGATCTGGCTTGTTGTGACCAATCCCAGAATGGCACCGCCCGCTGCGGCCAAAAGCGTCTTTTTCATTGCTGTTCCTCGTCTATTCCAGCGCGAACCACGTGTCCGTTTGAGCAGGAGTTTGCCCCTGCCGTACTTCAAGATAAAGGCTTTGCGCCCGTTCGCCCGTCTCAAGACCGGAATTCTCGGTCAAAATCCCGTCATCATAGCTTTGCGCATCCGGCATCAGGCCGATCGGCGCGCCTGCTGGCAGGATACGACCCGTCTGAGCAAAGACCTCTTCCAGACCGGCGAGCACGAACATCAGGTCCGGCGCGGGTTCCAGGATGACCACCGTGCCGTAGTCCAGCAGCGGTCCCTGATAGAGAACAGTGGCGGTCACTGGTGTGGTGACCAAGGCACGCGGTTCCGTTGCGATACGCACCCCGGGCCTGCCGCTGCCGTCGTCCGGCAGGATCAAGCCGGCGGCGGGCAAGAGCAAATTGCCTTCCGCCTCAAGGGTGGTGTCAGGATCGGGGCGCGCCTCGGACAGGGCAGCGGCAAAGCGGCCGAGGCTTTCCGCGCCGGAGACCAGAAGCGACGTCGTCACCTCGTCCTCAATAAACTGTTGCGGCAGCGCGCCACCCTCGCCCATGGCAGCCTGCAAGGCGGCGCGGGCAGCAACGGCACCTTCGCGCCCGGCCTCCAGTGCGGCGGTGACCGCCTGCTGCTGATCAACAAGCCGCTGCTCTTCGGAGAGTAGCGCGGCGACACGGGTCGCCTCTGCCTCAAGCACCGGCGTCATGCCTGCCACCAGCAATCCGGCGCGATAGGTGGCGGCAGGTCCCTCCAGATGCGCGTGGCGGACGACCTGCGGGGTGCGGTCAACGGTCGAAAGAACCGCCATGAGCCGCGCGATCCGGTCTTCCTCGGCGGCGAGTTCTGCTGCGCGCGCGACCTCGGCCTCGGCCAGATCACGGGCGGCATCGCGCAGGAGGTCAAGGCTTGCATCATAGGCGGCGACTGCATCGGTCAGGGCTGTCAGCCGGTCCTGTGCTGTCTCTGCCCCGCGCAATTGCGCTTCGGCATCGGCAAACCGTGCCAGCGCATCTTCGGCAAGGCCCTGCGCCTGCGCGGCGGCACCCAGAGAGATCAGCAAGGCCGCAAGGCGGATCATCTGACGATCAGGCTCCGTCCGGTCATTTCGGGTGGTAGATCAAGGCTCATCAGGTCAAGGACCGTGGGCGCCAGATCGGCCAACCGCCCGTCACGCAAGGTGACCCCAGCAGGGCCACCGACCAGCGCCACAGGCACGGGGTTGGTCGTATGCGCCGTGTGCGGACCGCCGGTTTCGGGGTCGATCATGGTTTCGCAGTTGCCGTGGTCGGCAGTGACCACCATCGCGCCACCGACCTTTTCCAGTGCGTCCAATACCGCGCCCAAGCCCTGATCCACCGCCTCGCAGGCCTTGATCGCGGCACCCAGATCGCCGGTGTGGCCGACCATATCGGGGTTGGCGTAATTGGTGACGATCAGGTCATAGCCCTGTTCGATCGCCCAGACGAATTTCTCGGTGACTTCGCCTGCCGACATCTCGGGTTGCAAATCGTAAGTCGCCACTTTGGGTGACTTCGGCATGTAGCGATCCTCACCTGTCGCGGGGGTTTCGATGCCGCCGTTGAGGAAGAAGGTCACATGCGGGTATTTCTCGGTCTCGGCCAGACGGAACTGGCGCAGCCCATGTTTGGCGACCCAGGCGCCCAGCGTATTCTGGATATCCCGCTTGGGGAAGACAGCGGGAAACCACGCGTCGTGGCGGTCGGAATAGGTGACCATGCCGAGAAGTGCTGCCGGTTTCACCTGCTCACGCGCAAAACCGTCAAAATCGGGATCAGCGATCGCCGCCAAAATCTCCCGCGCGCGGTCCGACCGGAAGTTGAGGCAGAAGAACCCGTCGCCTGTCGCAAAGCCCGCATAGTCTCCGATCGCGGTTGCGGGGATGAATTCATCGGTCTTGCCGTTTGCGTAGGCGGCCTCAATCGCCGCCTTCGGCGTGTCGGCTTTGGCACCCGAAGCGATCATCATCGCGGCGTAAGCCTGTTCGACACGCTCCCACCGGTTGTCGCGGTCCATTGCGAAATAGCGGCCGATGACGGTGACGATCTTCGCGCCTTCGGGCAGGTTGCGCTCAAGCTCCCCCATGAAATTGTCGGCAGATTTTGGTGCAACGTCACGGCCGTCCGTGATCGCGTGGATCACCACAGGGACGCCGGCGTTTGTAACAGCCTTGGCTGCAGCGAGAATATGGAACAGATGCCCGTGCACCCCGCCATCAGACACAACACCCATCAGATGAGCCGTCCCGCCGCTCTCTTTCATCTTGGCAATGAACGCCTGCAGAGCATCGGCCTCGAAAAAGCTGCCGTCCTCGATGGCCAGTTCGATCTGGCCGAGGTCCATCGCCACCACGCGGCCCGCGCCGATATTGGTATGGCCCACCTCGGAATTGCCCATCTGGCCTTTCGGCAACCCAGCGTCGTTGCCATGGGTCAGAAGCTGCGCGTGGGGTCCTTGCATGATACGGTCAAAGTTCGGCGTATGGGCTTGCAGAGGCGCATTGCCCTCACGCTCCGCCCGCAGGCCCCAGCCGTCGAGAATACACAAAACCACAGGTTTCGGCGTTGCCATGACATGCTCCTTCGTGCCTTTGCCTCGGTCTAGCCTATGCGCTCGCGAAGGGGAACCGACCCGCCCATCATCTTGCCAAAAATACTTCCGCCGGAGGCGGCTTTACGCCCGATGGTAGGGGCCACCCGACAGGATCGACGCGGCGCGGTAGAGCTGTTCTGCCAGCATGACCCGCACCATCAGATGCGGCCAGACCATCTTGCCGAAACTCAAGGAGGCGTCGGCACGGTCCCGTAAGGAGGGGTCGATCCCGTCAGCGCCGCCGATGATGAAACTGACATCCTGCCGACCCTGATCGCGCCAGCGCGCCAGAAGCTCGGCGAAATCGGGCGAGGACATGACCTTGCCGCGCTCGTCCATTGTGCAGATCAGGGCGCCATCCGGCACAGCGCGGGACAGCAGCTCGGCCTCGGCTGCCATGCCGCCGCCCTTTTTGTCTTCGACCTCGATCAATTGCGCAGGGCCGAGGGCCAGGGCCCGCCCCGTCCGGTCGAACCGGGTCAAATAATCATCGTAGAGGTCACGCTCGGGGCCCTTGCGCAGGCGCCCCACAGCGCAGATTTGCACGCGCATCAGCGCGCGGCGGCAACCCCGGGCTGCCACATCTTTTCAAGCTGGTAGAACTCGCGCACTTCCGGACGGAAGATATGCACGATCACATCGCCTGTATCGATCAGCACCCAGTCTCCGGCATCCTTGCCTTCGGTCTTGGAAATGATCCCAAAGTCCTGCTTGAGTCGGTCGGCCAGCTTTTCCGCCATGGCTGTCACCTGACGAGTCGAACGGCCCGAGGCGATGACCATGTAGTCACCCATTTCCGACCGGCCGCGCAGATTGATCTGCACGATGTCTTCGCCCTTGTCGTCGTCGAGTGATTTGAGGATGGCCGCCAGCAGCGTTTCGCTGTCGGCGATTTTTGGAGCGCTCATGCTACCCGCTCCGGCATTGGCTGTCGGTGCAGCCGATGAAGAAAGAGACAGTTCATCGTCCTCCTGAATGCGCGCCGTCACAGCCACGGCGCTGGGCATAGTCGAAAGGTAGCAACGCAGGCCGTTCTTTTCAACATGCGCCTTTGGGGCATGGACCAGCCAGAGGGAGATGGCAAACAGCTTCCCTTTCCAAATAGCCGCAATACCGCGAAAAAAATGGCTTAGTTCGCTAAATAAATCAGTCAAGGTCAATCTGTTGCCATATTTTTAGGCAAACCTGACACCCGTACGAGTAACTAGTGGAAATCGTTATGACCGTGTTTCAAGAATTCTGGGCCACCCTTCTTGGTGGCCTCAAACCCCTTGGCTTTGCAATTCTTGCAGGATGTCTGGTGAATACACCGGCGTCAGCGCAGGAATCACAACCCCCATCAAACATCACAGAGGCCGGATATGCCTTGGAATCCGATGCAGCCGACAGAATCATTCTGGCTGGCCGCCTGCGGACGCTGACCCAGCAGGTCGCCGCCGCTGCCTGTGCCTACACTTCGGGCGTGGCCGTCGAAGAATCACATGAGGTGCTTGCGACAGCCACCGCACAATTCGACGCCATCATCGTCGCCTTGCGTGATGGTGACGAGGCCCTGCACATTCTTGCACCGGAAACCGATGGCCGCATCCTGCGTGACATCCAGTTTCTCGAAGAAGAGTGGAAACTCGTCCATGCCGCAATCGACAGTGTTCTCGGGAACCAGAACGATACCGAAGGCGCGCATTTTATCGATGACCATAACATGCGGTTGCTGGAACTGACCGAGAAGCTGACGGCAGATGTCACGAACCTGCACAGCCGCGACAACGATATGGCGGCTGCCGACGCGCTGATGGTCGAAATCGCCAGCCGCCAGTTGATGCTGTCCCAGCAAATGGCAAAGAACGCCTGCGAGATCTGGACCGATTACCACGCTGGTGATGCACGCACTGCCCTTGGCGCCTCGGTGCAGAGCTTTGATGTCGCGTTGAACGCGCTGCACGACGGTCTGGCTGCCGCCGGTCTCCCTGCTGCGCCCACACCGGAAATCACTGCCTACCTGCGGATCCTAGATCGGAAGAGCACACGTCTG
>CAXQAV010000140.1:0-2925 GCA_964221795.1 Luminiphilus sp.
CGACAACTGACCGCGCAACCTGATCTGGGCCTGGGCGGGCCGTCGCTGCGCTGGTTGAACCTGTCACTGCATGAAATGCTGACGCTGAGCCGGATGCCGATGCCGGACGTGCCCGCGCTCACCTACCTCGGCACGCGCGAGGAGATCGTCCATCCACAGCGCATCAAGGACGGCATGGCAAAATGGCCGAAGGGTAAGCTGCGCGTCATTGACGGCGGCAAGCACGAGATGCTGATGGACAAACCCGCCATGCGCGACATGCTGATGGCCGAAACCATCGCCCATTTCGAGGCGCAGAGCGCCTAGGCGATTTCGCTATCGGCGCGGACCTGAAAGCCCGCGTCACGCAATTCGGCCAGAACTTCGGCGACATGCTGTTTGTCGCGCGCTTCGATCACGATCTCCAGCTCTGCCTGTTTAAGCGACACGCTCTGCATCATCCGCTGGTGTATCACCTCGACCACATTGGCCCCTGCCTCGCCGATGATATGCGAGATTTTGGCAAGCTGGCCGGGGGTATCGCTGATCTCGAACGTCAGGCGGGTGATGCGCCCGTCGCGCACCAGTCCACGTAGGATCAGAGTCGACAGCAGCCGCGAGTCGATATTGCCGCCGCAGACAACCAGCCCGACCTTCTTGCCCTGCAATTCGGGTGCGAGCTTCTCGATCACTGCCAGACCCGCACCAGGGGCCCCTTCGGCGACGATCTTTTCCTGAGACAGCAGGTCGAAAATCGCGTTCTCGATCTCCGCCTCTGTCGCGGTCTCGACCCGATCGACGTATTTGGTGATGATCTCGACATTCGCGGCGGAGGGCTCCCTGACGGCGATGCCTTCGGCGAGGGTTGCCCCGCCGAAGTTGGTTGGAACGTTATCGAAGCGCGCTTTGACCGCGTCGAAATTCGCAGCCTGCGCGCCGATCACGACCACCTCCGGCTTGATCGCTTTCGCCGCGACCGCCATGCCCGTGATCAGACCGCCGCCGCCGATGGGCACGACAATGACATCCAGATCGGGCTGGTCCTCAAGCATTTCCAGCGCCACGGTCCCCTGACCAGCCGCCACCACCGGATCATCGAAGGGATGCACAAAGGTCATCCCCCGTTCCTGTGCCAGATCCAGCGTGTATTGCACGCTTTCGTCAAAGCCGCTCCCATACAGCAGAACTTCCGCCCCGAAGTCTTTGGTTTTCTTGACTTTGTTAAACGGCGTGCCCTCGGGCATGACGATCACGGCGGGGATGCCGAGCCGGTTGGCATGATAGGCCAGCCCCTGCGCATGGTTGCCAGCGCTACAAGCGATCACACCCGCCTTGCGTTCCTCTTCCGAGAGGGTCAGCAGTTTGGCCAGTGCCCCACGCGCTTTGAACGCATTGGTGTGCTGAAGGTTTTCGAGCTTGAGATAGAGATCGAACCCCAGTTGCAGCGATAACCGCGCCGCATGCACCGTGGGCGTGCGCATCGTGGCGGGCGCGATAGCGGCATAGGTTTCCTTGATCAGGTCGGGGGTCAGCGCCATGGCGGGGCCTTTCGCAAATTCGCCGCCAACTTATGCGGCATTGGCGGCTTGCGCCACCGCTCTATAGTCAGCTTATGGCGGATGTTCTGACATTTACGGATCGCGGGATCTATTGCCCTGCGGGTGATTTCTACATCGACCCGTGGCGGCCTGTCGACCGTGCGCTGATCACGCACGGGCACAGCGATCATGCGCGCCCGGGGATGGGGCGGTATCTGGCGACGGAAGGGACTGCGCCGGTGATGCGGCACCGTCTGGGCAAGATCACCTTGCAGACCACCGCCTATGACACGCCGCTGCGGATCGGGGACGCCGAGGTCTCGTTCCATCCCGCAGGTCATGTGCCGGGATCGGCACAGATCAGGGTCGCGGTCGGCGGGCAGGTCTGGGTGGTCTCTGGCGATTACAAGACTGTGGCGGACGGGCTGTCCGAACCCTTTGTACCGGTCACATGCCACGGATTCATCACTGAATGCACATTCGGCCTGCCGGTCTTCAAATGGACGCCCGAGGATGTGCTGACCGCCCAGATCAATGACTGGTGGGCTGCGAATGCCGCCGCAGGGCGGACGTCGATCCTCGGGGCCTATGCGCTGGGAAAGGCGCAGCGGTTGCTGGCGACGGTGGATACCGGGATCGGGCCGATCCTGACCCATGGTGCGATTGAAAACACCAACGAGGTGCTTCGCGGTCTGGGCGTGCGCCTGCCCGACACCATCCGCGTCACACCCGAGATCACCCACAAAACCCATCCCGGCGGACTTGTGCTGGCCACGCCCAGCGCCCTTGGGACGACGTGGGCGCGACGGTTCGGGTCAGCCTCGACCGCCTTTGCCTCCGGCTGGATGGCCCTGCGCGGGGTGCGGCGCAGGCGGGCGGCGGATCGCGGGTTTATTGTCTCGGACCATGCCGACTGGGACGGGCTGAATTCTGCGATCAAGGCGACAGGGGCCGAAAAGGTCTTTGTCACCCACGGTTACACAGCTGCCTTCCGGCGGTGGCTCGCAGATCAGGGCTATGAAGCGCATATCGTCAGCACCGACTATCAGGGCGAAGGCTTTGACCAAGCGGACGAGGCCGAGGGATGAAGGACTTTGCCGCCCTTGTAACCCGCATCGACGAGAGCACGAAAACAAGCGTCAAGACGGCCGCCTTGGTGGATTATTTCCAGACCGCCAGCGCGGCAGACAAACTCTGGACCATCGCCCTCTTCACCGGACGCCGCCCAAAGCGCACCATCACCGCCACGCGGCTACGCAAGTGGGCGGCCGAGGTCGCAGAACTGCCGGACTGGCTTTTCGAAGAAAGCTATAGCGTCGTCGGTGATCTGGCCGAGACCATCGCGCTGGTCCTGCCCCGCAGTGAGGGCGACGAGGACAGGCCGCTGTCAGAATGGATTGCCTACCTT
>CAXQAV010000141.1:0-5969 GCA_964221795.1 Luminiphilus sp.
CGTGGCGATGCCCTTCGCGATCTTTGTGCTGGCTCTCTGGCTCTGGAGCGAGCGGCTCACGGTCGGTCAGCGTCTGGCGCTGCTGTCTCCGCTCATCGCGGGGCTCTATGTTCTGCATCTCTTTGCCTTTGTGTTTCTGGCGACGGCTGCCTTCGGCCGTGAACTCCAGCTGTTGATAGAGCGCAAAGGAGAACGCAAATAGCAGATTACCCGTTCGTTGTTCATGGGCCTGCCGTTTGTGGTCCTGCTCCTGATCTTGCTTTACGGGATCGCCAATGGTCCCCCCCAAATCCGGGTGGGACAGAAAGCAGTTTAGGCGCATGGGTTCGTCGGCTCGAGACCTTGCAGGCGATCTCGATGGCAACAGATCAATTCACATCCGTTGCACTGCGGGCGACCGGACTCCTGGTGGTCGCGTTCCTGTGCCTTTCTGTGCTGGCGGTCAGGTTCCGCAAGATCTTTGGCGGGCTAAGACTTGCGACCAAGATGAAGGGACCATTGATCGCTGTTTCGGTCCTGACCCTTCTGTCACCTTTCCCGATCAACGGGGTTGCCTTTGTCCATATCCGCTTCGGCTTTGCGATGGTCGCGCTGTTTCTTGCGGCCACAACCTGAAGACAGCTTTTGTTTCCATCGCGGGGGCTGGTTACGGGAGCGGTCTTGGCGTTGCTTCTCGCCCGAAGTTTGGCCATGGCCGGCTATGTGGAAAAGCACCAGTAAGAGGTCCGCGATTTTATTTCAATCGCACAAGACGTGCCTGCAGGCGACCGGCTCTTTTTCGTTTGGATGGATCGGCGGGTCTCTGACGTGCGGCAATGGCATCTGAGCGCCTATGCCATTCCGTTTGCGCGGGTTTTTGTCCTGACGCTGTTTCAGGGTGTTCACGCCTTTTCCGTCAAGGATCAGTGGAAGGAGTATTCTGCCGCCTCTGCCGCCAGTATTCTCTATCGCTTTCTGCTGGACGAAAGCCTGATGGCAGACCTGCCTTCGGGCAGGGAAATGCTGCGGGACTGGCAGGCCAAATACACCCATCTTGCCGTGATGGGATCGGAATGGAACGGCTTTGACGATCTTGTTCTCCTCCCCGCGCTGGAGTTTGTTGAAGAGAAAGGCCGTTTCCGTTTGTATCGTATTGTAACGCCGCCCCTCGCCTCGGAGTGATATGCTTGGGACGGCTGGGCGGGTCACTCGGCAGACGTCCACCGCTGTCCAAGTCAGGAAGGCCATATGCGAGAAAGTCATCACAAGCTCGTATGCCCGTCCGGAACTGTGCTCTTCCAGCCGGTCAGGCGTGCCCCGGATTTGTGAAGCTGGACAAAGGGACGATCCGCGTCGTGCTGACCTCCGCCTCAGGCCGCGAGGTGGTCCTCTATCGCGTGAACCCCGGCGGGCTCTGCCTGCAGACCTTTTCCTGTCTGGTCGAAGGCAAGGAGTACTCCGCGACGGGTATCGCGGAAACCGAGCTTGAGGGTGAAATCATCAGCTATGTCGCTTTCCGGCGTTTGATGGAAACCGACCATGCCTTTTTGTCATCAGTGCTGGCTGCAGTGGCCAGAAGGTTTGCCGACTATGTACAACTGGTCGAGGATGTCGCCCTCACCAGCTTTGACGCCCGATTGGCCCGCGCACTCTTGCGGCTTGCGGACGATTACATGCAGGTCCACGCAACGCACGAGCAATTGGCGACCGAGACCGCCTCGGGGCGCGCTTTTGTCAGCCGCCGTCTGGCCGAGTTTGCCCGCAACAGGTTGGTCGAGCGCCATCGCGGCCATATCGCACTGATAAATAGATCCGCGCTCGTGGAAATTGCCGCAGACGATGTGTGACAGTGTCACCGACATACGTCCCAAGTTGTGCTAGAGTCACGCTATACGTTTTCATCAAAGGAGAAACCTGATGACACGCAATGTAGGCACAATCGATCGCGCAGTCCGGATCGTTCTTGGGCTGGTTCTGATCTCGTTGGTCTTTGTCGGTCCGCAGACTGCTTGGGGCTGGGTCGGTTTTCTTCCGCTGCTGACCGGTCTGGCGGGAAGCTGTGCGCTTTACAGCATTTTCGGGATCAGCACCTGCTCGATGGCGAAGTAGACCTGCTTCAGCCCACACTTAAGACACTTACGCCCCCGGCCAGCCTCTGCGCCGGGGCACACGGACGGCCAACATCGGCTTGATCAACGGCGAGGCGAAACGGTTGAGGTCGAGTGCCTCATGCACACCGGTAACAACCTCGCCGTTGATTTGCGTCTGGACCGCCGCACGGGAATAGAATGGCGCGTCCAGCATGTTCAGCACCTGTCTCGGCATCACGCCCGCATCCGCGCGGGTCTCGCGCCTCACCTGCCACAACGATCTTTTGAAACGCGTGCGCGGCGGCGCGTCGGTAATCCGCGCGTTGCCCTCGCTGTCAAATGCGATGGCGGTGTCCAGCGATGAGCCGTCCCGCCGCACGGCATCGTAGATGCAGATCGTACCGTCTTGCGTCGGATAGCGGCCCCATGTCCAGAAACTGAAGTCCTGCTCCAGTGCCCGTGTGCCGAAGTTCGCGTCAAAATAACCGTGGCCGGACCATTGCCAGCCCTTGGCCTCGAGTTCGACTTTGATGTCCGAAGAAGGGGCGAAAGGGCGCCAGATGTGGGTGCCGTCCGGTGTCAGCGGCAGTTCCACCGAGGTCAGCGCATGCGGCGTGACGGTTATCTGGCCCTTCACGCGGCTGATGATCGGAGGGCCGCTGATCTCGTCGATGTCGATGATCAGTTCCTTGCCTGTCCAGTGCATGGACGAAGGTCCGACCTGAAAGGTGTCAGGCGTTGTCCGCAACGCGGCGCGCCCGCGATCGGTCATCGTAAAGCGCCCGCCCCGCCCGTAGGTGGCCACGTTGATGCAGCAGTGGTTCGCGGGGTCTTTGCGGCCGGACCACGCATACCATGGCGAAAAGACCGAACCGATAAATCCTATGACCGAGACGGCTTGCGTGCCGTCATCGCTGATCCCGTCGACATACCACCACGCGTAGCCGTTGGGCGGGACGTCGAGGTGGAAGCATGGTCGCTCAAGATCGCCGCGGCCGCGTGCTGCGCGGAGAGGGTGGCCATCGGCACCCCCGCCCCCGGATGCGCCCCGCCGCCGCAAAGGTAGAGCCCCGGCACTGTCGTCCGCGCCGTCGGTCGCTTGAAGGCCGCCATCAGGCCGTGTGGGCTCCGCCCGTAGAGGGAACCTTGGCTCGCCGGAAACAGCGCGTCGAAGCCCGCTGGTGTTGTCAGTGTCTCTGGTCCCGGAGTCTGGTCGAAGTGCAGTCCGAAGTCCCGAAACCGTTTGAAGATCTGTGTCTGACATTGGGGTTTCTCCTTGATCGGATCGCGCAGGACGGGCGGGGCATTCATGATGATCTCGAACCGCTGTACGGCATCTGCAGCGACCTGCCCGTGGTCTTGCGCGCAGAGATAGAGCGTCGCATCGGTCGGCATTTCACCTTTGGCAAGCGCTGCGAATTCCGCTTTGGGATCGTGGCCGAAAAACACCGTGTGGTGGGCCAGTTCGACCCCAGAGGGGACGGCCGCGAAAGCATGCACATAGGCTGACAGGCTGCGTGGACTGACATGCGCGGGTGCGACGGCCGGGCGTATCCCCTCCCCCAGAAGGCCGGTGGCCAAGGCGTTGGGGTCTCCGTTGAAGAGGACAGTGTCCGCCGGAAAATGGCCAGCGTCAGTTTGCACTCCGGACACGCGTCCGTCCTGTCGTGTGATCCGTGTGGCTGCCGTCTGGTAATGGAATCGTGCACCGCGTGCCTTGGCCAGTCGTTCAATAGCTTGCGCCAATTGGTTCATGCCGCCCTTGACCGCCCAGACCCCGCGCGCTTCGGCCTGCCAGATCAGGGCAAGGATGGCAGGTGAGGCATAGGGTGATCCGCCAACGTAGGTTGCATAGCGCCCGAACAACTGCGCGAGCCGTGGATCGGAAAAGCTCTGCCGCAAGAGGCCCGCCAATGTGCGATGCGGTGCCATGTCCGGGATCAGCGAGGGTTTGCGGAACACGGTCTTGGCAAGGTCCCATTGTCTCGGGGCTTCGTTCCGCATCATCGGACCGTCAAAGCTTTCAAACAGCCGTGCGGCGCGTTTGGTGAAGCGGGTGAACTCTGTCGCTGCCTTTGCTCCGAAAGCGGCACGGATATTTGCGATGTTCTGTCCCTCGTCCGGCACGAGATCGAGGCAGGTGCCGTCGTCCCAATAGTGGCGCGCGAGGGTCTCTAGAGGTGTGAGCGTCAGGTGGTCGTGCAGGTTTTCGCCAGCTTCTGCAAACAGTGCTTCAAAGACGGGCAGCATAGTCAGAACTGTCGGACCTGCATCAACCGGGCCAGCGGCAGAGGGCAGGGTCCGCATCTTGCCGCCCGGGGCGCCGTGCATATCCAGCACGGTCACATCGCATCCGCGATGTGCCAGCCGGAGCGCCGCAGCAAGGCCGCCAATACCGGCCCCCACGATGACTGTTTTGGGCATCTGACGGGTCATCTCTGCGCTGATTCACTGTTTCATTGGATTTACATTGACATATGTCAACCAAAATTGACACACTGGATTGTAAAGGAGAGGCGCATGAGAATCTCTGAACGAATTGATGCGGCCATGTCGCGCGCCATCGGCCGCGGCCAAGGTGGTGTGGCTCCTGCTAAGCTGGCCTCCGCGCTGGAATATGCGGTCACACCGGGCGGGGCGCGGATCAGGCCGACGATCCTCACCTCTGTCGCCATGGCTTGCGGCGATGACAAGCCGGTGCTGACGGATGCGGCAGCAGTGGCGCTTGAGGTCATCCATTGCGCAAGCCTAGTGCATGACGATCTGCCCTGTTTTGACGATGCGGATGTGCGGCGGGGCAAGCCTGCTTTGCACAAGGCATATTCCGAGCCTCTCGCGGTTCTTGCCGGTGATAGTCTGATCATCATGGGCTTTCAGGTTCTGGCGCGCGCCGCAGGCGACGCGCCCGATCGTGCCTTGGGATTGATTGATATTCTGGGCACGCGGACGGGTATGCCGTTTGGCATCTGTGCAGGTCAGGGTTGGGAAAGCGAGGCCGAGATTGATCTCTCCGCCTACCATCGGGCCAAGACCGGCGCCCTGTTTATCGCAGCCACCCAAATGGGTGCGGTTGCTGCAGGTCAGGATGCCGAGCCTTGGGAAGAACTGGGTGCGCGGATTGGCGAGGCGTTCCAGGTGGCCGACGATCTGCGTGATGCATTGTGCGACGAGGCGACCCTCGGCAAGCCCGCGGGACAGGATGACCTGCATGGCCGCCCTAATGCGGTGGCTGCATACGGGGTGCAGGGCGCAATCCGGCGTTTCGACGATATTCTGGGCGGTGCCATCGCATCGATCCCAGCATGTCCGGGCGAGGCCGCGCTGGCACAGATGGTCCGCGCCTATGCCGACAAACTGGTGCCTGCTGGGGCCCGCGGCAGGCCAACAGTTCCCGGCGAGTGATGAAAGACGTCGCAACTCCTCCACCCGCCGAAGTGACTTCGGCCGGTAAAATGCGCCGTTCGCGCTGGTCGGCCCGATTGATGGCCTCGCGTGGGTTCCAGCGCTGGGCGGCGCGGTTTCCGCTGACGCGGGGGATCGTCCGATCGGAAGGCGAGGCGATGTTCGACCTGGTAGCAGGCTTCTGTCACAGCCAGATCCTGCAGGCCTTTGTCAGGCTCGAATTGCTGCAGCTCCTGTTGCAGAACGAAATGACACTCGCAGCATTGTCGGCGCAGGCGCGCGTGCCACAGGACCGGATGCGCGTATTGCTCTCGGGCGCAATCGCGCTCGATCTGCTCCGTTTGCGGCGCAATGGGTATTATGCGCTGAGCCGTCGCGGAGCGGCACTTGCAGGTGTCCCCGGGTTGATGGGCATGATCGACCACCACGACATTCTCTATCTCGATCTGGCAGATCCGGTCGCCTTCTTCCGTGGCGAGGTTGAGACCGAGCTGGCGG
>CAXQAV010000142.1:0-3102 GCA_964221795.1 Luminiphilus sp.
CCTATGGCCGAAACCCTGCAACAACTCGGCACCGAGAAAGCATGGCTCGTGCATGGCAGCGACGGCACCGACGAGATCACGATTTGCGGGACGACCGCTGTCGCCGCCCTTGAGGACGGCAAGATCAAATCGAAAACCATCCACCCCGAAGACGCAGGCCTGCCGGAGCACCGTTTCAAGGACATCATCGGCGGCACGCCCGAGGAAAACGCGCAGGCGCTTATGGCGCTGCTGGAAGGTGAAGCCGGAGCATATCGCGATGCCGTGCTCCTCAATGCTGCTGCCGCATTGGTCGTGGCCGACAAGGCAGGCGACTTGAAAGAAGCCGTCGCTATGGCGGCCGAAACCATTGACAGCGGCAAGGCGAAAACGGCGCTGGAGACCCTCGCGCGGATCACGTCGGCGGCCTGATGTTCGACCTTTCGGGTCTGGGCGATTGGGCGGCGCTGCCGTTTTTTGCGGAGGATTTGCCAAAGCTCGCCGCACGGATCGGCGGGGATTTCCTGCCGCCACCGGACCGCACCTTTGCTGCCGTCGCCCGCACACAGCCCGACAAGACACGCGTCGTAATCCTCGGTCAGGACCCCTACCACACCCCCGGCAAGGCCGACGGTCTGGCCTTTTCGATCCCGCAGGACTTCGGCGGCAGGCTCGACAGCCTCGGCAATATCTTCAAGGAAATCGAAGATGATCTGGGCCAGCCGCGTACGAAAACCGCGCTGGATGACTGGGCGGATCAAGGTGTGTTGTTGCTCAACACCGCGCTGACGGTGCCACCCGGCAAGCCCAAAGCGCATGCCAGGATCGGATGGGACGGTCTCGTGCGGGCGGTTCTGGAGCACCTAAACGACCGCCCCCGCGCTTTCATCCTCTGGGGCGGGCCTGCGCAAGCCTACGCCGCCCATCTTTCCCCGCATCACCTCGTTCTAACGGCTCCGCACCCCTCGCCCTTATCGGCGCATCGCGGCTTTTTCGGCTCTCGCCCCTTTTCCCGCGTGAACCGCTGGCTTATTGAACAAGGCCAAGAACCAATCAACTGGGCCGACCCATGAGCGACATTCTCGAAAAGATCAAAACCTACAAGCTGGAAGAGGTCGCATCGCGCAAGGCATCCGTGCCCCTGTCCGAGGTCGAGGCCCGCAGCAAAGACGCGCCCGCAACACGCGGCTTCGCGGCCCGTCTGGCCGAAGCCGCCGAGACCGGCTACGGCCTGATCGCCGAAATCAAGAAGGCGAGCCCCTCCAAGGGCCTGATCCGCGCCGATTTCGACCCGCCTGCGCTGGCCAAAGCCTATGAGGCGGGTGGCGCCACCTGCCTTTCGGTTCTGACCGACATGCCATCATTTCAGGGCGACGACAGTTTCCTGACCGCCGCGCGATCCGCTGTCAGCCTGCCCGCCCTGCGCAAGGACTTTATGTATGACACCTATCAGGTGGCCGAGGCACGCGCGCTGCATGCAGACTGCATCCTGATCATCCTCGCCTCTGTCAGCGACGCACAGGCGCAGGAACTGGAGGACGCGGCCTTTGCATGGGGCATGGATGTGCTGCTTGAGGTGCATGACGCCGTGGAACTCGAACGCGCCTGCAAGCTGAAATCGCCGCTGATGGGGATCAACAACCGCAACCTCAAGACCTTCGAGGTGACGCTGGACACGACGCGCACCCTCTCCAAACTGGTGCCCGATGACCGCCAGATCGTTTGCGAAAGCGGGCTGTTCTCACCTTCCGAGCTGGCCGATATGGCGGGCTATGGCGCGCGGACTTTCCTGATCGGCGAAAGCCTGATGCGGCAGGCCGATGTCACCGCAGCCACAAAGGCGCTGCTTGCCAATCCAGTGGCAAAGGTGGCCTGATGACGGACAAGCTCACCCATTTCGACGATCAGGGGCAGGCCCATATGGTCGATGTCTCGGACAAGCCGGTGACCGCGCGCACCGCTGTTGCGACAGGCTGGGTGAAGATGACCGCCGAGACGCTCGCACTGATCACCGAAGGCCGCGCCAAGAAAGGCGACGTGCTGGGCATCGCGCGGATTGCAGGGATCACGGGGGCCAAGAAGACCGCCGATCTGATCCCGCTCTGCCACCCGCTGCCGATCACGAAAGTTGCGCTCAACCTCACCCCCGACACCACCCTGCCCGGCATCCGCATCACCGCCACGGTGAAGACGGGCGGGCAAACCGGGGTCGAGATGGAGGCGCTTACCGCCGTCAGCACAGCCGCCCTCACCGTCTATGACATGGTCAAAGCCGTGCAAAAGGACATGGAAATCGGCGGCATCCGCCTGACCTTCAAGGACGGCGGCAAATCCGGCCGGTTCGAAAACCCATGATTTCCGTCGCTGAGGCGCTGGAGCATCTCTTTGCGCTCGTCGAGCCGCTCGAGGCCGAAATGGTGCCCTTGCGCCGCGCCTACGGACGCATCCTCGCCGCCCCTCAGGCCGCAAGACGCACCCAGCCGCCCTTTGCGGCCTCGGCGATGGACGGCTACGCCGTGAACCGCGCCGAGATCGCTGCAGGCACGCAGTTCAAAGTGATCGGGGAGGCCGCCGCTGGCCACGGGTTTGCCGGAGCAGTCGGCGCTGGCGAAGCCGTCCGCATCTTTACCGGCGCGCCCCTGCCGCAAGGCACCAACCATGTGATCATTCAGGAGAATGTCACACATGACGCCGATCGGATCACGCTTGACGACAGTGTCAATGACACAAGCCACGTCCGCCCCGCAGGTGGCGATTTCAAAGAGGGCGACCTGCTCTCTGCCCCTCGCCGCCTGACCGCGCATGACATCGCCCTGCTGGCCGCCATGAACGTCGCAAACGTCCCAGTCACACGCAGACCCGTGGTCGCGATCATCGCGACCGGTGACGAGCTGGTCCAGCCCGGCGAGACCCCCGGTCCCGATCAGATAATCGCCTCCAACAGCTATGGCCTTGCCGCGCTGATCGAGGAAATCGGAGCAGAAGCCCGCCTGCTGCCCATCGCGCGTGACAATGTGGGGTCGCTGAAACTCGCTTTTGATCTGGCGGAAGGGGCCGATTTGATCGTCACCATCGGTGGCGCCTCCGTCGTGGATCATGACCTTGTCGCAGAGGTCGCCGCGG
>CAXQAV010000143.1:0-3332 GCA_964221795.1 Luminiphilus sp.
CATAAAGCGCGTTGATCGTGAAATCGCGGCGGCGGGCGTCGTCGGTCATATTGTCGGCAAAGGCGACAGTGGCGTGGCGGCCATGGGTTTCGACATCGCGGCGGAAGGTCGTGACCTCGAAGTGGTGCTCTCCGATCACCAACGTCACGGTGCCATGGTCAATCCCAGTCGGAACGGCCCTGATCCCTGCGGCCTCGGCCAGAAGGGTCACCTCTTCGGGGCGGGCGTCGGTGGTCAGGTCGAGATCATGAACCGGCGCGCCAATCAGCGCATTGCGAACGCAGCCGCCGACAAACCACGCCTGATAGCCCGCGTCCGTCAGCAAGGCGCAGACCTGTCGGGTTTCGGGCTTGGTCAGCCAATCACCGGAAACGCGGGTCATGCCATGCGCTCCGCCAGACCGCGCAGCATCCGGCCTGTCGCGCCCCAGATGTAATAGGGGCCAAAAGGCACGGTGTAGTAGAAACGCTTGCGGCCCTGCCAGTGGCGGCCCTCGATGCGGTAGTTCCGCAGGTCGAGCAGATGGGCCAAAGGCACTTCGAAAATCTCGCTAACCTCGCCCGCTTCGGGCCTGTGATCAAAGGCGTCATGGATCAGGGCAACCACGGGCGTCACATGGTAGTTCGTGACCGTCTGATGGCGCGGCAGGGTGCCGATGACCTCGACAATATCGGAAGGCAGACCGATTTCCTCGTTGGCTTCACGCAGGGCGGCGGCAATGGGCGTGGGGTCGGTGGGATCCTGGCGGCCGCCGGGAAAGGCGATCTGGCCAGGATGGTGCTTGAGGCGTGCCGAGCGTTTTGTCAGCAAGACGGTCTCGGTCTTGGCGGAAATGCCGATCAGCACACCCGCTGGCGTCAGGCGCCGCACGGGCGCGCTCACATCTGGGTTGAGGTCAAAGTCAGAGGACACATCGCCCGTGACGGACAATGCATCCTCGAGTCTTTGGCGCAGGTCAGTCACTGGCATCCTTGGCCTCGAACCCGAGCGTCTCGGGATCAAAGACATAATGCGAGCCACAGAACTGGCAGTCGGCAGTGACTGTGCCTTCGTCGGTCACCATGGTGCGGATTTCCTTGGCCGAATAGATCGACAGGGACTGGCGTACCTTATCCTCGGAGCAGCTACACCCGAATTTGACGGCCTGAGCGTCATAGACGCGGGGCCGTTCTTCGTGGAACAGGCGGACCAGCAGGTCGGTCGGGGCCACGGTCGGGCCGATCAACTCCAGATCCTCGACCGTGTCCAGCAGAAGGTTGGCACGGTTCCAGTTCTCGCCTTCATCCGCATCGAGGATATCGGCCGCCTCAAGCAGGCCACCCTCGCCCGATCCGCCTTCGCCGCTCACATGCGGCGAGGCTTTCGGCATGTGCTGCAACATGACACCACCGGCACGCCAATGGCTGCCCTGACCGGGCAGTTGCGAAAGGCCATAGGAGAGCGCGAACCGCGTCGGGATCTGCTCGGATTGGGCGAAATAGGTCTGCGCGCATGACGACAGCGACCCGCCGGCAATCGGTGTGATCCCCTGATAGGGCGTCATGCCCTGACCTTGGTCGATGAGAATGGCAAAGTAACCCTGCCCGATCTGGCTGAAGGGATCAGCGCTCTCATCCAGACGTTCGGGATCATAGGATGCGTAGGCGCGGATGCGGGCGGGCTGGCCATCCTCGGTAGGACCGTAGTAGTCGGTCGCGATCAGACGGGCGGGACCGGAGCCGCGCACCTGCAGGGACAGCTTCCAGCGCAACTTGACAGTCTGACCGATCAAGGCGGTCAGCAGGGCCATCTCAGCCACAAGACCCTCGATCAGCGGCGGATAGTCATGCTTCTTGAGCACCTGCTCCAGCACGCCATCAAGACGCGCCACCCGTCCGCGGATGTCGGAGGCGTCGAGCTGGAATGGCAGGACGGTATCGTCCCAGGCGATTTGGTTGCCTGTGGTCATGGTCTTTCCTAACACGTTCAGGGCTGGCATACCGCGCCTATATAGGCGGGGCAAGCAGAGGTCCAAGGGGGCAAGCTATGATCAGACGGTATGGCGACACGCCAGTGAACGGGCAGCGATACCAGACAAGGCCGGGTGTCTATGCGATTCTGCCGCTGGATGGAAAGCTGTTGCTGACCTATCAGGGCGACCCGCATTTCGAGATCCAGCTTCCCGGCGGCGGCATTGATCCGGGCGAGCATCCGTTGAACGCACTGCACCGTGAGGTCTTCGAGGAAACCGGCTGGCGCATCGCCGCGCCGCGCAAGCTGGGGACCTTCCGCCGGTTTGCCTATATGCCCGAATATGACATGTGGGCCGAGAAACTCTGCCATATCTATCTGGCACGGCCCGTCCGCCCGCATGGGCCGGCGACCGAACCGGGGCATCTGCCGCTCTGGATGTCGCCCGAAGTCGCCGTGGCCGAGCTTTACAACGACGGCGATGCGGAATTCGTCGCGCGTCTGGCGGGCCTCTAGGGGGCGCTGCCCCCGACCCCTGCGGGGTCTCCCCCGGGATATTTGTGGGCCAATAATAACGGAGACCTAATTCGGCAGGTCGCGACCTTCGATCAGGTGGCCGTAGAACGTTGTCAGGATGCTGACGCCCAGCATGAGCACCGTCCATTGCAGCGCGATATCCAGAGCGAAGCCGATGATCGGCAGGATTGCGGAAACCTGCGCCGTCAGCACGGTGGCCAGCCGGTTGATCCCCATTAGCAGGAAGGCCACGCCAAAGATCGTGCCGGACATTCCCTTGGAGACGCGCCATGCATCACCCATCGAAATGGGTTTGCCGACCGCGACCGCAGGCAGAGCAATCGCGATCCGCAGCCAGACAAAGGTCATGAAGCCCGTGATCCCGATAAAGACGAGGACACTTGCAACGCCTTCACCTGCCATCATCAGTGGCATCGCCAACGCCATGACAAGAAGGAGCAGCGGAAGCGCCGCAATGAGTGAGACAAACCCGTAGAGAATCGAGCGTCCAGCGTAAGGCCAGATCGGCCGCCCGGCCATCTGCGGAAGAAGTCCCGGATATTCTTCCAGCAGGATGAACCTGTGCCATGCCACGGCAACCCAGGAAACGAAGAAGAGCAGGACAGGGACCAGCGCCAGCATGATCAGGGCAGCGCCGGGCCGCATGGGTTCGGCGCCACCCATCGGAACCGAGCGGTCGATCATGCCTCCGGTCTCGATCAATGTGCCGAAGGCCACCAGAAAGATCACCGTCAGAATCAGGTAGGGTCCGACCGAGGCCTTGAGTGCTTCGCGCAGGTTGCCGAAAACCATGCGAAAGGCGTGGCGGATGATCTGGAAGGCCATTGGTTGTTCTCCGTCGCTTG
>CAXQAV010000144.1:0-4487 GCA_964221795.1 Luminiphilus sp.
AATCGTCTTGAGCGTGTCCCACAGCCAAGCGATGACTCCGGTATTTTCTGCCATTTTGCCGTCCTTTGTCTGGTTTGGGGCTACATGATCCCGCAGGTTCACGCTGTCAAGCGATGGGGCGGGCCTCAATCACCACAAAGGCCTGTGCCCATGGGTGATCGTCGGTCAATGTCACATGGATGATGGCCTCATGGCCCTCTGGGGTCATCTCTTTCAGACGCTCGGCGGCCCAGCCCGTCACATGCATC
The DNA here is from genome assembly GCA_964221795.1 of Luminiphilus sp. Lineage (GTDB taxonomy): Bacteria > Pseudomonadota > Alphaproteobacteria > Rhodobacterales > Rhodobacteraceae > Yoonia. Next base: position 249 of record CAXQAV010000144.1, read on the forward strand.
ACCGGCTGGCCGGTGCGCAGGTTCGAGACCGCCATGTCCTTCCACGAAATCCCCATGCGCAGGCCGGTGCCCAGCGCCTTGGAGCAGGCCTCTTTCGCAGCCCAGCGCTTGGCATAGGTGCCGGCCACATCCTTGCGGCGTTCGGCCTTGCGCTGCTCGACCTCGGTAAAGACACGGTTGCGGAACCGGTCGCCGAACCGCTCCAGCGTGCCCGCGATGCGGTCGATATTGGCAAGATCGGTGCCGACGCCAAGGATCACGCGCGGGCCTCGTCCATGATGCGGCGCATTTCGGCGATCGCGGCGGGCAGGCCACGGAAGATCGCTTCGCCGATCAGGAAGTGGCCGATGTTCAGCTCCATCACCTGCGGCAGTGCGGCAATCGGACCGACGCAGTCATATGTGAGGCCGTGGCCCGCATGGACCTCAAGCCCCAGATCATGGGCGAAAGCGGCCATCTCGGTCAGCTTGCGCAACTCTTCGTCACGGAGATCGAAATGCCTATCGGCATGGGCGTCACAATAGGCACCGGTGTGCAATTCGATTACCTCGGCACCAATCCGGTGGGCGGCTTCGATCTGTTTGCGGTCGGCACCGATAAAGATGGACACGCGGCTGCCCGCCTCGCGCAAAGGCGCAATGAAATGGGCCAACGCGTTTTCCTCGCGCGCGACCTCCAGCCCGCCCTCGGTCGTGCGTTCCTCTCGCTTTTCAGGCACGATGCAGACGGCGTGCGGCTTGTGGCGCAGGGCAATCGCCTGCATTTCGGTTGTAGCCGCCATTTCAAAGTTGAGCGGGCCTTTCAACGCCTCCATCAGGCGCTCGATATCGCCATCCGAGATATGGCGGCGGTCCTCGCGCAGGTGCGCGGTGATGCCGTCGGCACCCGCCTCTTCGGCCATGATCGCCGCGCGCACAGGGTCAGGCACAGCGCCACCGCGTGCGTTCCGCACGGTCGCCACATGGTCGATATTTACACCCAGTCGTAGCTTGCCGGTCATTCTGGCCTCCTTCGGCTCTAATTCTGGTCCGCCTGCCGCGCAGGTGACGTCTTTTTCCCCAACTGGTCAAGTTTGGCCCTGAGCGCCTTTTTACGGCGTTTCTGGTAGGCCCCGATCAGCGGGACCGAGAGATAGTAGAAGGCTGTCGCCGTGATCAGCCCCGGCACCAGTCCGCCAACCAGATAGGGAAAGAACACATCGTCATAAAAGACGCGCATCCCGTCCCAGTCGATCTTTTCGGTGGTGAAGATGGCTAGGAAATTGTGCCAGAGATCATAGCTCGCATCCGCGAACTTCTGCCCCAGATGGATGTTCTTGCCCTGCGGCAGACCCAAGAGCCACGAGCCGAGGTTGATCGAGACATAGCCGACAGCCGGAAAGGTCAGCGGGTTGCCAAAGAAGGTCGCCATGACCGCTGCGAGCATGTTGCCGCGGATCACGCGGGCAATCAGCATGGCGCAGACGATGTGCAGACCAAAGAGCGGCGTGAAGCAGACAAAGACCCCCGCCCAGACCCCGCGGCTGATCTTCTGCGGTGTATCCGGCAGGCGGCGGACGCGGTGCTTGACGTATTCAAACGCGCGGGCCCAGCCACCACGGGGATAGATCAGATCCAGCACGATCCGGCCGACCGCGCGTCTATCCCTACGTTTGAAAACCAAGGTTGACTATCCTTCTCTGCGGGGTACCCCCGCCCCAACGGACACGAGGCCCGGATCACGGTGCCGCGTAATCGACGAGACATTGCTTTCCGCCTCAAGGGCAGTGATGACGCGGTGCAGATGCTCGGCATCCCGCAGATCAACGTCGATCAACAATCTGAAGTAATCCGGCTTGCGGTCAATGAACTTGAGGTCAGAAATATTGGCGTTCTGCTCGCCAATCAATGTGCAAATCCGTCCCAGAACGCCAGCGTCATTTGCAATCGTGGCGTCGAAGGTGACGGTGTTCACCGGCTTGTGATTGCCTTCCTGCCAATGCAGGTCCAGCCAGCGCTTGGGCTGGTCCTCGTAATCAGCCAGCGCCTCGCAGTCGATGGCATGAACCACAACCCCGTGCCCGCGGAAAGCGATGCCAAGGATACGCTCGCCCGGAACCGGCTGGCAGCAGGCGCCGCGCTGGTGGATCTGGTCAGGGCTGAGACCGATGACCGCGCGGGCGGCGTCGATTTCATCGCCGCGCTGCATTTCCAACTCGGGATAGATCGCGCCCACGACCATGCGACCCGTGATCTCGGCACTGCCCAGACGGGCCAGCAGTTCCTCGACACTGTCAATCGCCAGACCCTTGGCGGCAGTCCGGAGCGCCTTTTCGGTGCTGCGCTTGCCGACCTGCTCGAATGCCACACGCGCCAGTTCGCGACCCAAGCGGACGAACCGCTCGCGGTCCTCTTCGCGCAACGAGCGGCGGATCGCGGTCTTGGCACGACCCGTCACGGCAATGTCGATCCATGTGGCCTGCGGGGTTTGCCCCTCGGCGGTAATGACCTCGACCGACTGCCCGTTCTTGAGGCGGGTCCAGAGCGGCACGCGCAGCCCGTCCACCTTGGCACCCACACAGGCCGAACCGATGCGGGTATGGATCGCATAAGCAAAATCAATCGGCGTCGCACCACGCGGCAGCTTGATCACGTCGCCCTTGGGCGTGAAGCAGAACACCTGGTCCTGATACATCTCGAGCTTGACCGCTTCGAGGAATTCGTCGTGGTCCTGCCCCTCGTCCAGACGTTCGGTCAGCGAGGAAATCCACTGCACGGGATCAACAGCAAAGCGGTTCTCGACCCGTTCACCGTTCTTGTAGGACCAATGGGCGGCCACGCCGGTTTCGGCCACTTCGTGCATCTCGCGGGTGCGGATCTGCACCTCGACCTGCTTGCCGTCGCGGCCCGACACGGTGGTGTGGATCGAGCGGTAACCGTTCGACTTGGGCTGACTGATGTAATCCTTGAACCGGCCCGGCACCGCCCGCCAGCGCTGGTGGATCGCACCAAGCACACGGTAGCAATCGGCCTCGGTCGCGACGATCACGCGAAAGCCGTAGATGTCGGAGAGGCGGCTGAAGCCCTGTTCCTTTTCCTCCATCTTGCGCCAGATCGAATAGGGTTTTTTGGCGCGGCCGCTGACCTCGGCCTGAATGTCGGCCTTTTCCAGCTCGACCCGCATGTCGGCCATGATCTTTTGCAGCACATCGCCCGCTTCGCGTTGCAGGGTGATAAAGCGGCGGATGATCGAATTGCGACCCTCGGGGTTGAGAACGCGGAAGGACAGGTCCTCCAGTTCCTCGCGCATCCACTGCATCCCCATACGACCGGCGAGCGGCGCGAAAATCTCCATCGTTTCGCGCGCCTTCTGCACCTGCTTTTCGGGGCGCATGGATTTGATCGTGCGCATATTGTGCAGACGGTCGGCAAGTTTCACCAGCGTCACCCGCAGGTCGCGGCTGGTGGCCATGAACAGTTTGCGAAAGTTCTCGGCCTGTTTGGTCTGGGTCGAGGTCAGCTGCAGGTTGGTCAGCTTGGTGACGCCATCGACCAGATCCGCAATCTCGCGGCCAAAGCGTTTCTCGACTTCGGCGAAAGAGGCTTTGGTGTCTTCGACGGTGTCATGCAGCAGTGCTGTGACGATGGTCGCATCGTCCATCTGCTGCTCAGCGAGAATACCGGCAACCGCGACAGGATGGGTGAAATAGGGTTCGCCCGAGTGACGGAACTGACCCTCATGCATGGCCTCGCCAAAGGCGAAGGCCTCGCGGAGCATGGCTTGATTGGTATTGGGGTTGTAGGTGCGGACCAGCGCAATCAGTTCATCTGCGGTTGTCATCTGGCCCAACACCATGCGGTGCCGCTATGGGTCGCGCCCTTAGCGCTGACCCTGCGCCTCCATCAGGGCGCGCAGCAGTTTTTCTTCGGAGAGATCGTCTTCGGCAGGCTTGTCAGCCTCGGCACCCTTCAAAAGGGACATGCTGTCCTCTTCGGGTTCGTCCACTTCGATCTGGGTCTGGTTGGCTTCGATCATCCGCTCGCGCAGGTCGTCGGCCAACTGGGTTTCATCCGCGATTTCGCGCAGGGAAACGACAGGATTCTTGTCGTTGTCGCGTGCCACGGTGATCGGCGCACCAGAGGAAATCTCGCGCGCACGATGGGCGGCCAGCATGACAAGCTCGAAACGGTTTGGAACTTTATCGACGCAATCTTCTACGGTGACGCGGGCCATGTGCACACTCCAGTCAAGGAATAAAGG
>CAXQAV010000145.1:0-16440 GCA_964221795.1 Luminiphilus sp.
CCACCCGGATGAACCGCACCGCGCGGGCGATGGGGATGACGAACACGACATTCCGCAACGCGCATGGCCTGACCGAGTCGGGTCACTTGTCCACCGCCCGAGACATGACGGTTCAGCCGGGTGGCAAATTCCTCTTCCGAGCCCGAGATCGCCTCGGCAATTGCAGTAGCAGCGTCATTCGCGGATTTCACCGCGGCAGCACGCAGCAGATAGCGCAAGCGGATCGTCTGGCCTGTGCGCAGTCCGAGGCGCGAGGGCGGTTCCGATGAAGCATTTCGGCTGACAGTGACGGGCGTATCGAGGCTGATCTCGCCGCGCTCGATTGCCTGAAAGGCTATGTAGAGCGTCATCATCTTGGTCAGCGAGGCAGGGTGCAGGCGGGTGTCGGCGTTGCGGGAGTGCAGGACCTCGCCGGTGCGCGCATCCATGACCATGGCAGCATAAGGGGCCGCTGCGACGCGCGTCGCTGACAGCCATAATCCCACAACCAATACGGATAGAAACAACCCAAGAAGGGCCCTGTGTCCCAGTCGTCCTGCCACGACGTGCCTCTTTATCTGCCTCAACGATCCCGGATTTTTCCGGTGATCTTTTTATTATGCAATGAGGCTACCACAGGCGTTGATTTCAGAAAACACCTTATTTTCAAACACTTTGTCGGGGCTTTTCGAGTCGAATTCCTACATATAGTTGCAGACTGGATTGCACCCCCTAGATGGGCTATCCACGACACGAATGCCGTGCGCATCTGTCTCGCGCTACGGGGTTTTATTGCTGTGCGGGTGGGTTATATATATCGCCAGCAAACAGAGGCAGATGGATGCATTCTCGGGTCTACATGATGGCAGACAGGAAAGAAGGCGACGATAGCGAAATCGGCGTGGCACTTCAGACCAAGCCGAAGACAAAACGTCCGCCGATGTATAAAGTTCTGATTTTGAACGACGATTTCACGCCGATGGAATTCGTGGTGCATGTGCTTGAGCGTTTCTTTGGCCTCAGCCACGCGCAGGCGTTCGAGCTGATGCTGACCGTCCACAAGAAGGGTGTGGCGGTGGTAGGCGTCTTCAGCCATGAGATCGCCGAGACCAAGGTCGCCCTTGTGATGGACTTTGCGCAACGTCACCAGCACCCGCTCCAGTGCACCATGGAGAAAGAATAGCGGCGCGCCGCTGTTCGGACCTTTGGGATGTCCACCTCTCGCCTGTCCACCGCACTTGCTGACGGCCTGATCAGCCTGCCGGACGGTGATATTGTGATTATCCGGCCCGATGCGACCTATGATGCCAGCCCGCTGTCGCGCGGACAGGTGTCGGTTGTGCAGGGGTTCTATCCTGATGCGATGGCCTGGCAGAACGCGGGCTATCCGGTCTCGCAGGATTTGCGTGAATGTGCTGTGGCGATTGTCGTTGTCCCGCGCTCCAAGGCGCTGGCGCGTGCCTTGGTGGCCGCAGCCTGCAAACATGCGCAACTGGTGATCGTTGACGGGCAAAAGACAGCCGGGGCGGACAGTCTCTTCAAGGACTGCTGCAAGCGTCTGGGCGATCTGCCCTCGCTGACCAAGGCGCACGGGCGCCTCTTCTGGTTCCCCACAACCGACCAGTTCGACGACTGGACCGCACCCGAACCCCGGGAGGGGCCTGAGGGCTTTGTGACGTCCGCAGGGGTCTTTTCGGATGGCGAGATCGACAAGGGCTCGGCCCTGTTGGTCGCGGCGCTGCCGCAAAAGCTGCCTGCCCGTATGGCGGACCTCGGCGCGGGCTGGGGCTACCTTTCCCATCACGTCCTGCAGCGCGAGGGTGTGGCCTCTGTCGATCTGATCGAGGCCGAGGCCCTGTCGCTTGACTGCGCGCGACGTAACATCAGCGACCCGCGCGCAAGGTTTCACTGGGCAGATGCAACGGCCTATGACGGTGCGGGTTTTGACGGCATAGTCATGAACCCGCCTTTCCACACGGGCCGCGTTGCCGACCCGTCGCTCGGGCGCAGCTTCATTGCGGCTGCCGCGCGCCTGCTGACCCCGCATGGCAAGCTCTGGATGGTGGCAAACCGCCACCTGCCCTATGAGACCACGCTGCAAAGCTGCTTTCGCAATGTAGACACCATTGGCGGAAATAGTGCATTCAAGGTGTTCTACGCCACCAAACCCGTGCGTTAACGCGCCAAAGGGAGTTCCCTCATGTCATTCTCGATTTCTGGCAAGACCGCCATTGTGACCGGTGCCGCCAACGGCGTGGGCCTCGCGATCGGACGGCATTTCATCGAGATGGGGGCCAATGTGGTCTTTGCCGATATGGATGAAAAGCAACTTGTCCATGAAATGGGCGAGATGGCCGAAAAGGAAGAAAACGTCCGCATCTTTGCAGGTGACCTCCGCAAGAAGCTAACGATTGCCAACCTGCTCTCGGCCACGATTGATGCTTTCGAGCGCGTGGACATCCTTGTGAACGCCTCGCGGCAGGTGAAGGTCACCGACCCGCTGGATCCCGATGATACCTCGGTGGACGAGCTCTTGCAGCAGAACGCCCTGACCGCATTGCGCGTCAGTCAGGCGGTCGCGCGGCGGATGATCAAACAGGTTGATGGTGAGACTGGCGGCAATATCGGCTCTATCGTCAATATCAGTTCCATCGCCGCGCGAAGGACCCATCCGGACCTGCTCGCCTATTCGGTCAGCACCGCAGCACTGGACCAGATGACCCGCTCGCTTGCCGTCGCTTTGGCACCGCATGGCATCCGCGTGAACGCCGTGGCCTTCGGCAGTGTGATGAGCGCGAGCCTCAAAGGCAGCCTGAAGGATCACGAGGACGTCCGCGAGGCGATCCTCGACAATACCCCGCTGCACCGGATCGCCAACGCGGGCGAGGTCTCGGATGCTGTGCAGTATCTGGCCTCGGATGCGGCAGCCTTTGTCACTGGCCAGATCATTACTGTGGACGGTGGGCGCACGCTGATCGATCCGGCGGCAGTCGCCGCGCACTGATCACTCAGGATAGGTGGCGATACACTGGGCGACGGTCGCGTTGGCAGCGGCCTGCTCGGTCGCAAGGCGCTGGCGCAAGGACGCAAGTTTGGCCTGCTCTGCATTCAGGTCAATGGCGATGGGGACGGTCCGCTAGACTGTCTGCACCTCGTCACAGGCGAAGATGAAGGTCGAGCCGTCCTCGTTGCGGCCCTGACAGGTGCCATTGACCGTGCGGACCTCCTGCACGGTGTCCAGCGCGTAGCCCCGCGAAAGGTTGCCTTCGGTTTCCGCAATCAGCGCCTGTAGCACCCGACCGTCGCGTGTCGCATCGTTGATGCACTGCTCACGGGGTGTGGCGCAGGCGGCAAGGGCAGCAAGGGGCAGCATCAGCAGGGCAGGGCGCATGAGGGTCTCCGGTTTTCGCTCTGGATCATCGCGGGGTGTTCGGTATGGTGCAGGTAAGACGAATAGCAGGTGCTATTCAATATCAGCACTTGAGGACGACCCATGTCAGAAGATTTTGCAGCGGAAAAGGCGAAGGCTTCCGCGTGGTTTCGCACGTTGCGTGACCAGATTGTTGCGGCCTTCGAGGGGCTGGAAGATTCCTATGACGGTGCCGGCACGGCGGGACGTTTCGAGGTGACCGAGACCAAGCGCCACTCGGATGACGGGTCTGACGTGGGTGGTGGCCTGATGTCGGTCATGCGCGGGGGTCGCGTCTTCGAAAAGGTCGGCGTCAATGTCTCGACGGTCTACGGCCAATTGGGGGAAGCTGCGCAAAAGGCCATGGCTGCCCGTGGCGTGCCCGGCATGGACAGCGATCCGCGCTTCTGGGCCTCGGGCATCTCGCTGGTGGCGCATATGCAGAACCCGCACGCCCCTGCGGTCCATATGAACACACGGATGTTCTGGACGCCGCATGCATGGTGGTTCGGCGGCGGCTCCGACCTCAATCCCTGCATCGAGTATGACGAGGACACCGCGCATTTCCACGCCACCCAGAAAGCACATCTCGACCCGCATGGCGCGGACCACTACCCCAAGCTCAAGGCATGGGCGGACGAGTATTTCTATGTGCCCCATCGCGGCCGGGCGCGTGGTGTGGGGGGCATCTTTATGGATGACTATTGCACCGGCGATTGGGAGGCCGATTTCACCCTGACGCAGGATATCGGCAAAGCCTTCCTGCCCGCCTATGTGCCTTTGGTCGAGAAACGCCGCAATACCCCTTGGTCAGAGGCTGACAAGGACACCCAGTTGATCCACCGTGGCCTCTATGCGGAATACAATCTTGTCTACGACCGCGGGACGAAGTTCGGTCTCGCCACGGGCCATGATGCCAACGCTGTCCTGATGAGCCTGCCACCGCTGGCAAAATGGGTCTGACCTAATCGACCTGAATAAAGCGCGGGCCCTCGATCGTGCGGCCCTGTGGCTGTGCGGGCGGGGCTGTCGCGGGAAGAGGGCCGTTCTTGGGGCCGAGGCCGACTGAGGCCACAAAGATCACACCGAGCCTTACCATGAGTGGCGTGACCTCGGGGCCCAACACATCGGCTGCGGCGACATAGGCGCGGTCGGGCGTGACCTTCATCAATGCCTGAGCGGTGCGCATCTGGTAGAGCCCTTGCGGGCGGTCCTGCGCGGGCGGTGCGCCGAGGGCCTCGGATTCGGCGGCGGTGGCAGGCACAAAGGCCACCCAGCCGCCAATCAGGATCAAACCCCCGATGAGGGCCGCATGGGCGCCGTGATAGAGCAGGCGCAGGGTGAAGGGCATTCTGATCATGTGATCAGAGTGCCCGCAAAACCCAGCCCGCGACAAGTCAGCAGTCAGTGAATGTCAGGCGTTTATCCGCCGCGCACCGTGTCGATCATCAGCTGGACATTGTCGGGGTCCGCATCCGGCGTGATCCCGTGCCCGAGGTTGAAGATATGCGGCCCGTTTGAGAGCGCGTCACAGATCCGGCGGGTCTCGTCCACCAGCGCCTGACCGCCCGTCACCATATGCGACGAGGCAAGGTTGCCCTGCACGCAGCCGTCCTTCTGGACGTGTTCGGCGACCCAAGCGGCATCAACACCATCGTCGATGGCGACACAGTCAGCACCCGTGGCTGCATGCACACCGGCGTACTTTGTGCCCGCCCCGCGCGGGAAGGCGATGACGGGAATGCCGGGGTGCTTTTCCTTGATCGCGGCGGTGATCCGCTGCATCGGCTTGATCGAGAATTTGGTGAAATCGTCACCCTCCAGCGAGCCCGCCCAGCTGTCAAAAATCTTGACGCATTCGGCGCCGGCTTCGATCTGTTTGGAGAGGTAGAGGATCGTGCCTTCGACCAGCTGGTTGATGATGCCTTCGAAGACGGGACGGTTCTCGGCCTTGAGCGCATGGGCCGGCCCCTGATCCGGTGTGCCGCGTCCGGCGATCATCTAGGTGGCCACGGTCCAAGGCGCGCCTGCAAAACCGATCAGCGTGGTTTCCTTGGGCAGTTCCTGCGACAGGATCTTGACCGTGTCATAGACGGGGTTGAGCGTCTCGTGGATTTCTTCGAGCGGCTTCAGCTTGGCCAGTTCATCAGCCGTGGTGATCGTCGAAAGGCGCGGGCCCTCGCCGGTGACGAACCACAGGTCCGCCCCCATCGCCTGCGGCAAGAGCAGGATATCGGCAAAGAGGATCGCGGCATCAAATTCGTAGCGGCGGATCGGCTGCAAGGTGACCTCGGCGGCCAGTTCGGAGTTGTAGCAGAGCGAGAGGAAATCACCCGCCTGCGCCCGCGTCGCGCGGTATTCTGGCAGGTAACGTCCGGCTTGGCGCATCATCCAGATCGGCGGGGTGTCTAGGGTTTCGCCCGCAAGGGCCCTCAGGATTGTTTTTTGCGCCATGGGTCTTCCTTTTTCGTCCTGACTGTGGTCCCAATTGGCGCTGAAGTTGTCAAGGGAGTTGTCAGGTTAAGTTGACAGGTCTAACAATCAGTTCATGACGTTTACACCGCCCACCCCCGCATCACCCTTCAACATCGGCACCCGTGGTTCTCCGCTGGCTTTAGCACAGGCGCACGAGACCCGCGCGCGGCTGATGGCCGCGTTTGATCTGCCCGAGGATGCCTTTGCCATCTGCATCATCAAGGTGACGGGTGACGCCATTCAGGACCGCCCGCTGAAAGAGATCGGCGGCAAGGGGCTCTTCACCCGCGAGATTGAAGAGGCGCTGCTCGACGGCTCCATCGACATCGCGGTGCATTCGATGAAGGACATGCCGGTGGAACAGCCCAAAGGGTTGCTGCTCGACACCTATCTGCCGCGTGAGGATGTGCGGGATGCGTTTGTCTCGCTCACCGCCAAAGGCCTGTCCGATCTGGCGCAGGGCGCGACGGTCGGCACCTCATCCCTGCGGCGGCGCTCGCAACTTCTCGCACGGCGGCCCGACCTGAATGTGGTGGAGTTCCGCGGCAACGTGCAGACCCGCCTGCGCAAACTCGACGAGGGCGTGGCCGAGGCGACCTTCCTCGCCATGGCGGGGCTGAACCGTCTGAACATGACTGATGTGCCGCGCACGGCGATTGATCCGGGTGAGATGCTTCCGGCGGTGGCGCAGGGGGCCATCGGGATCGAAAGACGGTTGGACGACAGCCGCGCGGCCGAGATGCTGGCGGCGATCCACGACGGCCCCACGGGGCAGCGGCTCGCGGCCGAGCGCAGCTTCCTCGCGCATCTCGACGGGTCCTGTGAAACCCCCATCGGCGGGCTGGCAGAACTGGACGGCGGGTCGCTCCGGCTGCGGGGGGAAATCCTGCGGACGGACGGGACGGCAGTTTACAGCGATGACGTGACGGGGGCCGTGGAAGACGGCGCCGAGATGGGGCGGGTGATGGCGGAGAAGCTGCTGGCGGAAGCGGGGCCGGGTTTTTTTTGAAGTGACCCTTGTTGTTCACAACGATAGCGAGCGTCCGCTTTGAGCCCAGAGCAGTCGTTCAATCGCCTCATACATGCCCTGTCGAAATTTGGACGACCGGCCAAGCGGTGTTATCGTTCAAAGGAGAGAAATACGCGCAATTTGATACGGAAAGGTCGCAGCCTCGTTTAGTTGGGTTTGGTTCCAAGACTTGGGAGGACAAGCGATGACCGACGAAGAGGAAATTCGGACATTGATCGGCGATCACTTCGAGCCGATGAAGTGGAGCGGGGATAGCGTGCCCGACTGGGATAGGTTTCGGAAAGACTTCCTGTCCGAGGCGATCTTATGTGGTGCGGTGCGCCCAGTACAGGTTCGGACGCTCGAAGGCTTCATCGACAGAATGGAGAATGTCGCGCGAAAGAACCTGCACAGCTTCGAGGAACATACGCGTGGCATGAATATCATGCGCTTTGGGAACATTGCCGTGGTGCTAGCCATGTCTGAGCTGACAGAAAACGGGACTGAGCTGAACCACGACATCAGTGGCTCCCTTCTAGTAAAGTCCGAGGGCAGATGGTCGATCGCGGCACATGCTTGGGATCAAGCTGACGAAGAAAAACCTGTTCCAGATCAATTACGCAAATAGCCTATTGTTAAGCGTTTGCTAACGTCAGCTTAGTCCGCAAATCGCCTATCCGCGTCCCTAAATGTTCAACAGCACCGCTGGCACTCCGACGCCTACTTCGACGATGAAGTAGACCCATTTCTTGCGGAACGCCCCGTCCATCGCGAGCGACGTCAACCGCCCCACGGCAGCCCCGCACCAGCAGAAGCCGAGCATCGCATAGGCCGCAGGCGTCCCGATCAGGATCGCGCCGATCCCCATGCCGACGAACAGCGCACCTGCTGACGCCCGCACCTCGGACATCGCCATAGTCGTTTCTCCTCCCCGCATATCCAACGCGCCCATGGTGTAGCGTGGGGCCAGCCAGCCGAAGAAACCAAGTCCGCTGCTTGCAATAGCAAAGATGAGGTTCAGGATATCCATAGACACGCTCCGTTCCGCTTTGCCTCAACAACTGGCACGCGGGGCAGGTTAATCAAGCGGTATCTGCGCTAGGAGGCTTGCGAATACTGTGCCCCGATACTGCTGAAGCCGTCATAGCGTTGCGCAATGATGCGGGTCAGGGGGCGGCCTTGGGGCGTGATCATGATCCGGCTTCCCGATTTGAACACATAGCCTTCAAAGTCGCGTAGCACGCTGTCGTGGATCGGGATCAGCTCATCGGCGAGGGGGTGACGGGCGAGCGTGCCGAGATCGATCTCGAAATCGCACATCAGCATGTTGATTGCCTGCGCGTGCAGCCGGTCGTGGTCGGTCATGGCATAGCCGCGATGCCCCGCAAGCCCGCCCGCCTTGATCCGTTCGATATAGGCGGCTGTGGCCGAGGCGTTCTGCACATAGCCTTCGGCGAATTGCGAGATAGACGACGCTCCGATCCCGATCAGGGTCGGGCAGGTGTCGTCTGTGTAGCCCTGGAAATTCCGTCTCAGGTGACCCGTCCGGGCAGCAATGGCGAGGCTGTCTGCCGGTTTGGCGAAGTGGTCGATGCCGATCGCCTCATAGCCGAGTTTCCGGAATGTATGGGCGGCTTGCTGCGCTAGCCGGTAGCGGTCTTCTTCTTTTGGCAGCGCGGATTCCGGCAGCAGTTTCTGCCGCTTGGAAAACGTTGGCACATGGGCCTAGCCGAAAAGCGCGATCCGGTCAGGATCAAGGGCCGCGATCCGGCTGAGCGTCCGAGCCAGCGAGGTCGTCGTCTGATGCGGGAGCCCGTAGACCAGATCGGCATTAAGTGACGTAATCCCCGCAGCACGCAGGGCTTTGACGCATGACTCGGTCTGTTCGAAACTCTGCCGCCGACCGATGGCGTCCTGCACCTCTTCGCTGAAGTCCTGGATGCCGATGCTGGCGCGGGTCATGCCCATAGCCGCAAGCGCCGCGATCTTGTCGTCGTCGACAAGTGTCGGATCGATCTCGACCGAAAAGGCGAAATCATCGGTTGCGGGGAAGACCGATCTGATCGCGGTGGCAAGCCAGCGGATCATCTGCGCGGGCAGGATCGTCGGCGTCCCGCCGCCCCAGTGCATCTGACCCATCCTGATGCCCGCCGGCAGGTTGTCGCGCAGCAGCTCGAGTTCTTCCATCACGACGTTGAGGTAGTTGGCTACAGGAGAAAGTGTCGTGGTTCCTTGCGTGCGGCAGGCACAGAACCAGCAGAGCCGTTCGCAGAAGGGGATATGGACATAGACCGAGACAGGGACCGCCGGATCAAGTGCGGCAAGGGCCTGTTTCTGGAACGCGGCGCCGGTCTCGGCGGTAAAGGCCGTGGCGGGTGGATAGCTGGTGTAGCGGGGCACGCGGGAGTCAAAGAGACCAAGGCGGCGCATATCATCGAGATGTGTCATGCGCCCGTCATGACAGCACGTGGGGTTGCGCGACTTGCGCCAGATCAAATGGCGCGAAAAATATCAGCCCAGTTGGTCAATAAAACAGGCGGAGACTTCGGCCACGCGCTCCGGCGGGGTGTCATTGCGAAAGAAAGTCGCAAAGCCTGTTTCGGGGAACATCAGGTAGGTCTGGGTCGAGTGATCGACGAGGTAATACTCGGGGTCGCCTTCCTGCGCCTGATAATAGGTGCGATAGGCCTGTGATGCCGCCTTCACCTGTTCGGGTGTGCCCGTTAGCCCGATCATGTCTTCGTGGAAATTCTCGGTGAAATCACGCACGACCTCGACCGTGTCGCGGGCGGGGTCGATGCTGATAAAGACGGTGCCAAGGTCGATGCCCTGATCTTCTAGGATGTAGGCGGCTTGTGCGTTGCGCATCACATCCAGAGGGCAGACATCGGGGCAAAAGGTATAGCCGAAATAGACAAGGGTGGGTCCGGTGATCACATCGGCATCGGTGACAGTCTCGCCGGTTTCGGAAACCAAATCGAACGGGCCACCGATGGCGGCACCGGCAACGGCGGTGTCACCGCAAGGTGCGGGTGTCTGGATGGCTTGCCAGACGTAGACGCCCAGACCGGCTGCGGCGGCAAGTGTCACGGATCCGAAGACTGCGGCTTTCATGAGCTGACCTCTGCATGGCTGTTGCGGCCTCTTTCCCAGATTCTCTCGGGGAACACCATGCGACAGGCCTTCACAGAGAAGCGATCAGGCGCTGCGGGCGGCATCGCGGCTGGCGATGACGTTCTGGGCCAGTTCTATCGTGTAGCTCGCAAGGGCAGCGAGATGCCTGTCTGCGGCAGCCGCGTCATGCGCCTCGATTGCGTCGGCGATGGCGGTGTGCAGTCCGATGATCCTTTCGCGCGACCGCGCAGAAAAGGTGATCATGTTCATCAGCGGCTGCATCGCCTCGACCGCGCCGGCCAGTTGGTAGGACAGGACGGGATTGCCCGCGGCATCCCCAAGCGCGCGGTGAAAGGCGACGTCGGAGGCGCAGAAGGCTTCATCCGTCAGACCGGGCTGTGATTGCCGGTGTGCCTCGGCCCGCATGGTTGCAAGGTGATCAGCGGTGCGGCGTTCCGCGGAAAGCGGTGCACACGCGCGTTCGAGCGCGTAGCGGGCCTCGCAGGCGGTGGCAAAGCTGATCTCGTTCATCGACAAGAGCAGGGTCGAGGTTGTGATCTGCTGGCCGTAGGCATCCTCGAACCGCAGGCGGTTGACGAATGCGCCACCCGTCGCGCCCCGTTGGGTGCGGATCAGGGACTGGGCCGCAAGACGTTTCAGCGCCTCGCGGACCGTGGGGCGCGAGACATTGAACTGGTCGGCCAGCTCGGCCTCGGACGGCAGGCGCTCGTCCACGGGCAGGGCGCCCGAGATGATGGCGTCCTTGATCGCTTTGGCGATTTGCGCCGAGAGGTCGGCTGGGTTTTTCGGATCAATTTTCATTTGTCAGACAATTAAACGTCTGACATATGATTGTGCAAGCGCTGAGTCGTGTCAAAGGACAATAGGGAGCTGTCCATGCCACATCTGATCAGCACATCGCTCTGGCTGTCGTTCTTCGGCATCATCCTGCTGGCGTGGGCGATGCTTTACATGATGGCGATGGATATGGGCGTGGACCTGATCGGGCGTCCGGGACCTATGGCGCAGGCAATGGCTGCGATGGACCCGCGGATGCCGATGGACATGCCGATGGCAGAGTTTGGTTCGCTTTTTGCGATGTGGGCGGTGATGAAGGCTGCGATGATCCTGCCGACGATGGCGCCAACGCTCACGACCTACGAACGCCTGATGGTCAGCGCCGACGGCACGCGGGCAGGCTGGCTTGGTGTGCTGCTGGGTTATTTCATCGTTTGGGTTGCCTTTGCCGCGCTGATTGCCAGTGTCCAGCTGGCCCTGCTTTTTGGCGGCGTGATTGATCTGCTGGGGGTGGGAGCCAAGTGGTTCTCGGTCGCCTTGCTGATCGCCGTGGGCGCCTATCAGTTCACCAGCGCCAAAGAGACCTGCCACGGCGTCTGCCATGCGCCCATGACCTATTTCCTTGGCCATTGGAAAACCGGATTTGGTGGCGGTTTGCGCATGGGCCTCGGTTTGGGTGCTTTTTGTGTGGGCTGTTGCTGGGGTTATATGGCGCTCGGTTTTGTGGGTGGGGTGATGAGCCTGCTGTGGATGGGGCTCGCCACGCTTTTGATGATTTTCGAGAAACTGCCCGCAATCGGGCATCACGTAATCAGGCCAACCGGGGTGGTGTTGATCGCCGCAGGGGTCTGGCTGGCATTTTTCTAAGGGAAGGACGCGCAATGGCTGAAAAGAAACGGGCACCCGCGGATCGTCTGCCGATTTCGCAGCGGATCGATCAGCGGATGGACAGCAACCCGCTGCGCCGCAAAATGAAACCGACCGAATGGGCGATCAAGGGCGAGCTATTCTTGAACTGCTCTTGCACAGTCTTTTGTCCTTGCGTGGTCAGCCTCGGTGCGCATCCGCCGACCGAGGGGCACTGCCACGCTTGGATGGCAATCGCGATTGATGAGGGCCACTTCGAGGGCGAGGACCTGTCCGGTCTGAATGTAGGCCTTCTGGTTGATATCCCGGGCCGGATGGCCGAGGGCAATTGGCGCGTGGCGGCCTATGTGGACGAGCGCAGCACGCAGAAAGCCTATAACGGCATTCTGAAGATTTTCAGCGGTCAGGCGGGCGGCACCACGGGGCTGTTCACCATGCTTGTCTCGGAAATCATCGGGGCCGAACGCGAGAAGGTCGAGATTGTCCGCGAGGGGACCAAGCGCGGCATCTACATCGGTCGCAAAATTCAGGGCGAGATCGAGATGATGAAGGGTGCAAGCCCCGATCATCCGGTCATGGTCAGCAACTCGAAATACTGGATGGGCCCCGATATCATCGCCGCCCAAGGCACCAAATCCAAGGTCCGTGATTATGGCCGTGTCTGGGACTTCGGTGGCAAATCTGCCGAGATCTGCCCGATTGACTGGAAGGGCCCCAAGCCTTGATCACGCCTGACTACTGTCGCCAGATGGCGCGGTACAATGCGTGGCAGAACGAAGGGCTGCGCAAGCTGGTGCCGTCCCTGCCGACGGGAGAGCTGACAAATGATCGTGGAGCGTTCTTCGGATCTATCCTCGGGACGCTGAACCATCTGCTCTGGGCTGACCTGCTTTGGCTCAAGCGTTTGGGTGTGAATGTTGTCCCGCCCGAAAGCAAGGCGCGGGGCGTGGACGTCACCCGCACCGGTGATGAGTGGGCGGCAGCGCGTTTCAAGGCGGACGGGGCTATCACGCTTTGGGCGGACCGCATCCGTGCGGTTGACCTGGCGGGCCAGATCTCTTGGACGAGCTCTTCGGGCGAGGCCAATAGCGACAAGACGTGGATCTGTGTGGCCCATTTCTTCAATCACCAGACCCACCACCGCGGTCAGGTCCATGCCATGCTGACCGCCGCCGGTCAGACTCTTCCCGACACCGATTTGATTTACCTTCTGGAGTAAACGACCATGGCCACCATCGCGCCATCCCGCCGCGTGCGGCGCACGCCTTTTTCTGACGGTGTCGAAGCCGCAGGGGTCAAAGGCTATACTGTCTATAACCACATGCTGCTGCCGACTGTTTTCCGGAGCATCGTGGAGGATTACCATCATCTGAAATCTGCAGTGCAGGTCTGGGATGTGGCCTGCGAGCGGCAGGTGGAACTGCGCGGGCCGGATTCCGCCCGCCTGATGCAGATGCTTACGCCGCGCGATCTGCGCGGGATGATGCCGGGGCAGTGTTTCTATGTGCCGATTGTCGACGAGACCGGCGGGATGCTGAATGACCCTGTGGCGCTCAAACTGGCCGAGGACCGCTGGTGGATTTCCATTGCCGACAGCGACCTGCTGTTCTGGGTCAAGGGGCTCGCCTATGGCTATCGTCTTGATGTGCTGGTGGACGAGCCCGACATTTCGCCGCTGGCCGTGCAGGGACCGCAGGCTGACGAGCTGATGGCGCGGGTGTTTGGCGATGCCGTACGCTCGATCAGGTTCTTCCGTTTTGGCTGGTTTGATTTTCAGGGCACGAGCATGGCGGTGGCGCGCTCGGGGTACTCCAAACAGGGCGGGTTCGAGATCTACGTGGATGGCACGCAGAACGGGATGCCGCTCTGGAATGCTTTGATGGAGGCAGGCAAGGATCTGGATGTCCGCGCCGGCTGTCCCAACCTGATCGAACGGATCGAGGGTGGGCTGCTCTCCTACGGCAACGATATGACGCGCGAGAATACGCCGCATGAATGTGGGCTGGGCCGGTTCTGTTCGACCCAGACGGCGATTGGCTGTGTGGGCCGTGACGCGCTCTTGCGGGTGGCCAAGGAAGGGCCGACGCAGCAGATCCGCGCGATTGCGATTGACGGTGATATCCCAGCCTGCGACCGCCCTTGGCCGCTTTTGGCGAATGGCAAACGGGTAGGGCAGGTGACCTCTGCGGCGAAGTCGCCGGACTTTGGCACCAATGTCGCCATTGGCATGGTGCGCATGACCCATTGGGATGAGGGTACTGCATTGGAGGTCCAGACCCCGGAGGGCGCGCGCGCCGCGACTGTCCGCGAGACGTTCTGGATCTAGGTTATCTGGCAAGCGCCGGAGCCTCCGGCGAGAGTTTCTTGGGAAAAAGAAGAGGGCAGAATTGCCCGGAAAGGCGAAAGATATGAGCTTTCACGCACTTGTGGTTGAGAAGAACGAAGAGGGCAAAACCAGCGCAGCGGTCCAACAGATCACCGAGGATCAGCTGCCCGCAGGCAATGTGACCGTTGCGGTGGAATATTCCACGGTGAACTACAAAGACGGGCTCTGCATTGGTCCCGGTGGTGGTCTGGTGCGGAACTATCCGCATGTGCCGGGGATTGATTTTGCGGGAACTGTCGAGACTTCTGAGGATGCGCGCTACAAACCCGGTGACAAGGTTGTCCTGACTGGCTGGCGGGTGGGCGAGGTGCATTGGGGTGGCTACGCCCAGAAGGCCCGTGTGAACGCCGATTGGCTGGTGCCGCTGCCTGCGGGGCTTGATACGCGTCAGGCGATGGCCGTCGGGACAGCCGGTTTCACGGCCATGCTGGCCGTGATGGCGCTGGAGGATCACGGGATCAAGGATGGTCCAGTGCTGGTGACCGGGGCCGCCGGTGGCGTCGGATCGGTCGCCACGGCCATTCTCGCTAAACTCGGCCATGAGGTTGCGGCGGTTACGGGGCGTCCCGAATCGGCAGACTACCTCAAAGGTCTGGGTGCGAAGCAGATCGTCGCCCGTGAGGAACTCAACGAAACCACCAAGCGCCCGCTTGAGGCCGAGACCTGGGGCGGTTGCGTTGATGCGGTCGGCGGCGACATGCTGGCGCGAGTGCTGGGGCAAATGAAATACGGCGCATCCGTTGCCGCTGTTGGTCTGGCCGGTGGCGCGGGCCTGCCTGCCACGGTGATCCCGTTCCTGCTGCGTGGTGTGAACCTTCTGGGCATCGACAGCGTGATGCAACCATACGAAAACCGCCTGCGAGCATGGGAGCGGATCGCCGCTGATCTGCCGATGGACAAGCTCGAAGCGATGATCCAACCCGCGACTTTGGCCGATCTTCCCGAGCTTGGTCGCCGTATCCTCAAAGGGCAGGTCAAGGGGCGAGTTGTGGTGGATGTGAACGCCTGAGCGACATGTCGCAAATAGACCATGATTGACCGCCAAAGGCACTTCTTTGGCGGTTTTTCTTATAAAATTTACCAGTTTTGAGATGTGTCGTATTTCTCAGGTATGTCGTTTTTTGACGTTTATCGGCGCTTTCAGGTTCTCAAGCGGGCGTTTTTCACGTAGCCTCGTTGCCCAATAAATAAGCAACGGGGAACAGAACATGGCAATCAAACCGCCTCTCATGGAGCTGCCGATCAAAACGGCAGAGAGCGGATTCTATCGCGGCTTTACCAAAGACGTGACAATCACCGCAAAAATACTCGTGGGCGCCATGATCATCTGGGCGGTCGCATTTCCTGATCAGGCGGCTGCGGCGCTTGGTGGGATCAACGGCTTTATTCTGGCAACTTTCAACTTCTGGTATGTCTATGTGATGGCGTTCTTTGTCATCCTCTGTCTCGGCCTCGCACTTTGGCCAGCGGCGGGCCGGCTAAAATTGGGGATGCCCGATGATCAGCCGGAGTTTTCGAACTTTTCTTGGTTTTCCATGATGTTCGGTGCCGGTATCGGTATCGGCATGCTGACCTTTGCCACGGCTGAGCCGATGTATCACTGGGGCGTGAATCCGGCGACCATCGCTGGCGAAACTGTCGGCAGCACGGCCGGAAACGTCCGTGAAGCCTATGTCTGGTCATTTACCCATTGGGGTCTGGCTGCTTGGGCTTCATACGCCATTGTCGGTCTGGCCTTGGGGTATTTCTCCTACCGCCGTGGTCTTCCGCTGACGATCCGTTCGGCGCTGACCCCGATTTTTGGCAAGTCGCTTTCTGGTCCGATCGGCCATGTGGTTGACGTGGTTGCCGTGGTGGCCACGGTGCTGGGTGTTTCGCAGACACTTGGTTTCGGGGTGGAGCAGTTCGCCTCCGGTCTTGTGCGCATCGGTCTGGGTGACTGGTTGCAGACAACCGCAGCCGACGGCACGGTCAGTTCTTCGACTGCGGGCGTTGTTGTCGCATTGATTGTGATCATGGGGGCATCGACGCTCTCGGCGCTTTCGGGTGTCGGCAAGGGTATCAAGTGGCTGTCGAACATCAACATGGGGCTCAGCTTCTTCCTGCTGGCCTTCTTCCTGATCTTCGGGTCGACCTTATTTGGCCTGCAGGCACTTTTCGTCGGTATCTGGGATTATCTGGTGTCGATCCCGGCAAATATCTTTGCGGTGTTCCAGCCGGTTTCGCTGGATGCATTTGCACAGTCGGCGCCTGCAGCAGTGGTCGCATTGCCTGCCGAAGATCTGGCCGCTGTCCATAGCGCTGCAACGAGCCCATGGGGGACATTGCAGGCCTTCCAGGAAAGTCTGCCCGCGGCTGCGGCGAGCCTGCCGCCTGAGGATATCGCGGCAGCCTATGCCGCGG
>CAXQAV010000146.1:0-3437 GCA_964221795.1 Luminiphilus sp.
GCGGGCGGCAAAGTATCTGCGACTTCCGCCTTGACCGGTGCGGGCGGCGGCGGCGGCGATGTCTCGCTGACAGGCTGGGTGACCGGTTCGGGCGGGGGCGCTGTTTCTGCGGGCTCTTCCGACGCAGGCGGTGGCGGTGGCGTTTCGTTGACAACGGGTTGCGCAGGCACAGGCGGTTCGACGGTGCTTGGTTCAGGCGTGCGGGCGGCACGCATCTGGTCGAATTCCTCGCCCGAGATTACCGAGATATCCATGGTCTCGATCCGCAGAGGTTTGGCATTCATTCCCCAGCCGACAATCAGCCAGCCGATCAGACCGATATGGCCTGCTGTGGAAATGATCGTGCCGGGCGTCGCCATGGCTTATCCGTCTGTGCCGTCCGTTGGCATTGTGTCGGTCACAAGGCCGATGTCCGAAAAGCCGCCGGCATTGAGTAGGCCCATGATCGTGGCGACACGGTTCCAGTCGTTGCGGCCATCAGCGCGCAGGAAGATCTTGTTGCTGTCACGCTCGGCAGCAATCGCCTGCAAACGGGTGACAAGCGTATCCTCGGGCACTTCGGTTTCCTGAATCATCACACGGCCGTCACTGGTGACCGTCACGGTGAGCGGTTCCTCCTCGTCACCGGGCAGGGCGGTTGCCGCAGTCTCGGGCAGTTCAACCGGCACACCGACAATCGACAAAGGAGCCGCCACCATAAAGATGATCAGAAGCACCATCATCACGTCCACGAACGGCGTGACGTTGATCTCGGACATTGGCGTGCTGCGGCGCGCACGGCGGCGCTTGCGCCTGCCGCCATCGCCGCCACCGTTCTGAAGAACCCCTGCCCCCATGATCAGCTGTCCAGCTGACGGCTGAGGATCGTGGCAAATTCGTCAGCAAAGGCCTCGTAGCCGCTGACGATCCGGTCACTGTCGGAGGACAGTTTGTTGTAATAGATCACCGCAGGGATCGCGGCGAGCAGACCCAGACCGGTGGCCAGAAGCGCCTCGGCAATACCCGGGGCCACGACAGCAAGGTTCGTCGTCTGCGCCTCGGCAATCTCGATAAAGGCGTTCATGATGCCCCAGACGGTCCCGAATAGGCCGACAAAGGGGGCGGTCGAGCCGACGGTCGCCAGAATAGGCAGACTCTTTTGCAGGCGCGCGGCCTCTTTCGCGATCGCCACATCCATCGAGCGGTCGATCCGTGCGGTGGCATTGGCGATCAACCCGCCGTCATCCCTGTGCGATCGTCGCCATTCGAGCATGCCTGCCGCGAATATCTTTTCCGACGCCCCGTCGGGGTCAGCGCCGATCTGATCAAAGAGCCCGTCCAGAGGTTCACCCGACCAGAAGGCGCGGTCGAAAATCGCAGCCTCGGCCTTTGCGCGACGGTATTGCAAGGACTTGTCGATGATCACGGCCCAGCACCAGACGGAGGCCGCGACCAGCATGATCATGACGATTTTGACGGTAATCGTTGCGCGCGCGAACAACGCCCACATTGTGAATTCGTGTGCTGCTTCCATGTGCCTGCTCTGCCACTGGCCCGATTTTGGGCTCTGATATGTGGGGACTCTACGCGAATGCGTGGGGGAAATCCAATATATCCCGCATCACATCTGCGAAATCACACCAAGGACTAGTGGACGGGGCGGCGGATTGCTGACGGAAGTCGGGCGACTGCACCTTCGGGCGTCATGCAGATGATTGTCACAAGCGCCGAAAACAGAACAACCTCGCCGCGCTTGACTTCTTGGCGGACGACAAACCGCGCGCCGCTGCCCGGCTCCATCCTGGTTTCAACGACCAGATCGTCATCGAAACGTGCCGGCGCCAGATAGTCGGCCTCGACGCGCCGGACCGCAAAGACGAGCCCCTCCGCCTTCATCCGGTTCTGGTCGATCCCGAGCTCCTTGACCCATTCGCTGCGGGCGCGTTCGATGAACTTGAGGTAATTAGCGTAATAGACGATCCCGGCGAGATCGGTGTCTTCATAGTAAACGCGGACAGGAAAGCGATGGGTCATTGCGGCACCTGAATGCGGGCAGCAAGGCGGAGCGCGTGGCTGGGGTCATTGGCAAAGGACGGCATGACCGGATCATAGGCTGCACGGATCACATCCGCCACCTCGGGACGCAGGACGGCATTGCCCTCGATCATTGCGAGCGGTGACTGATCCATAAAGGCTTTGTCAGACCAAAGCAGGATCGTCTGCACCGCCTGACTGAGTGCCAGTGTATCGGCCGACACCGTTTGCATATGTTGGTCCATCCGCAGGAACACGAAGGCTGCGCGGATCGCGCCTGCATCATCAAAGCGGAAAATGCGATACTGGTTGGCGTCGGCCTGATGCAATCGCGTGACCAGCGGCTTCAGGTCGGGCACCAATTGATCGAGATGGGGCACCTCTTCCAGCTCGGCCCAGTCGCGGCAGAAGAAGACCATGAGGTTGGCGCCCAACTCGGGATCGGTCTCGGCCATCTTGTGCCCCGCCAGTGCCACAACCGCCTCGATTGCGCCTTTAAGAACGGAAAGCGTCTCTTCCTGTACGCCAAAGACCACCGGCACAATCGGCCGCCCCCATCGGGCAAATACATATGCGCCGTCTGATCGGGTAAAATAATCTTCCATCTTCATCTTGGCCAAAAAACTCCCGCCGGAGGCTCCTACACTCAACCAAAGAGATCGGTCTGCCCCTTCGGTGCTGCCAGCCCCAAATGCGTCCATGCTGCCTGCGCCAGCATCCGCCCGCGCGGGGTGCGCTGTATCAGACCTTTTTGCAGCAGGTAAGGCTCGATCACGTCTTCGAGACTGTCACGGCTTTCAGACAGCGCCGCAGATAGCGTTTCGATCCCCACGGGGCCGCCGGCATAGCTTTCGGCAATCAGGCGCAGATAGCGGCGGTCGGCATTGTCCAGCCCCAGATGATCGACCCCCAGCCGCGTCAGCGCACGGTCGGCGATCTCTTGCGTCACTGTGCCGTCACCCTCGACAATGGCAAAATCCACCACGCGGCGGAGCAGACGCCCTGCGATGCGTGGTGTGCCACGGGCGCGGCGGGCAATCTCGCGCGCACCTTCGGGCGAGGCCGGTGCTCCCATGAGGCGCGCCCCGCGGCTCACAATCTCGTTCAGCTCGTCCTCGGAATAGAACTCCAGCCGCGTTGGAATACCAAAACGGTCGCGTAGCGGTGTCGTCAGGAGACCCATACGCGTGGTCGCGCCAACCAATGTGAAGGGCTGCAATTCGATCCGCACGGTCCGCGCTGCGGGGCCCTCCCCGATCACAAGGTCCAGCTCGAAATCCTCAAGCGCGGGGTAGAGCACTTCCTCGACCGCAGGGTTGAGGCGATGAATTTCGTCGATGAAGAGCACATCGCGCGCTTGAGGATTTCGAGCTGGACCTTGTGATCGGGGAGGGCCCCGCAGCGCGGACCGTGCGGATCGAATT
>CAXQAV010000147.1:0-3041 GCA_964221795.1 Luminiphilus sp.
TGGGGCAAAAGCGCCTGTCAGCTGGCGCCTGACACCTGCCGGATTGGTCAATGGTCCCAGAATGTTAAAGATCGTTTTTGATCCAAGTTCGACACGGATCGGCCCGACATGCTTCATCGCGGGGTGATGCATCGGGGCCATCATAAAGCCGATGCCAGCCTCGGCGATAGCGCGTTCGACGACTTCGGGGCCGACCATGACATTGATGCCAAGGGCGCTTTGCACATCGGCGGTGCCGGATTTTGACGACAGGTTCCGGTTGCCGTGCTTGGCGACAGGCACGCCCGCGCCGGCCACCACAAAGGCGGTCGCGGTCGAAATGTTCAGCGTGTGCTTGCCGTCTCCGCCTGTGCCGACGATGTCCATCGCGCCCTCTGGCGCTTTGACGGGCACGCAATGGGCGCGCATCACAGCGGCGGCGGCAGCATATTCCGAGACAGATTCACCCCGCGCCCGCAGCGCCATCAGGAAACCGCCGATCTGGGCAGGGGTCGCGGCCCCCTCAAACAGGTAGTTGAACGCCTCCTCCGCCTGCGCGCGCGACAGCGGCCCCTCGGAAGCGGCGTAGATCAGGGGCTTCATTGCGTCACTCATGCGGGCACCTTTGTCATCTGGAGGAAGTTCTGCAGCAGCTTGTGGCCGTGTTCGGACCGGATGCTTTCGGGATGGAACTGGACCCCGTGGATCGGCAGGGTCTTGTGTTGCAGCCCCATGATCGTCCCGTCTTCCAGCTCTGCCGTGACTTCGAGGCAGTCCGGCAGGCTATCGCGTTCGACCACCAGTGAATGGTAGCGTGTGGCCTCAAAGGGGCTGGGCAGGCCAGCAAAAAGGCCATTGCCAGTGTGGTGCATGGTGCCCATCTTGCCATGAACGATCTCGTGGCAGCGCACGACCTTGCCGCCGAATGCCTCGCCAATCGCCTGATGACCGAGGCAGACGCCCATCAGCGGCATGCCGGTCTCGGCTGCGGCATGAACCAGCGCCAGACAGATACCTGCCTGCGACGGATCGCAGGGCCCGGGCGAGAGCATGATCGCCTCGGGATGCATCGCCATTGCCTCTTGCACGTCGAGCGCATCATTGCGCTTTACTACGACATCCGCGCCGAGTTCGCCCAGATAATGCACCAGATTATAGGTGAAACTGTCGTAGTTATCGATCAAGAGCAGCATGGCGACGTCCCGCACGAGTTGAAATTGGGGGGTACCAACCCAAAGCAAGGGGACGGTATACCGGGGTCATACATGGGCCGACAGGTCGGGCGGCGTCAAGCCGATAGACAAGGGTAAGGGGCAGTATGCGAGGCTTTATTCAGGGAGTTGTCTGGGGGCTGATCTTGGGCGGCGGCGGTCTTGCGACCGCTTCGTATCTCACTGATGACACTCGGGGCGCAGCAAGTGGCCCCTCACCGGTTGCGGCAATGCCTGCCGCCGTGGCACCTGCCGCAGAAGCGCCATTTGTCTACGCCATAGCGCCGGACAGTTTTACGCCGCCTGCAGCAACAGATCTGCCACGGATGCCCGCGCTGGCCCGCGCGCCCTTCGTGGACAACTGGGTGCCGGTGCTGACCAACATCGCCCGCATGCCGGAATTGCCGCTGCTGGACGGAAACTCGACCCCGCCTGAACCTGAACCTGCACCTGCTCCCGCGGCAGAGGAGGTTGCGGCAGCGCCCGAACCTGCGCTCGTTGCGGTGCCGGTTACAACGCCGGAACCTACCTCCGTGCCCGAGCTTGAGCCCGTGCTCGAAGCCGCGCCGGAACCTGAACCAGAGCCGCTGCCCGAGGTTGATACCACCGAGGCACCCGTGGCAGAGCCCGAGCCTGCGCCTGTGATTGCCGAGTTGCAGGACAACAGCACCGCGCCAGTCCAGAGCGAAGCCGCCAGCAGCGGCACTGCTGTCGTGGTCAACCGCCTTGGCACGGGAACCACCGAAACGCCCGGCCAAGTGGCCGAAGTGATCACCGAAGCCGAGGAACTCCCGGAGGATGCCCCTGCATTGCTGCGCTATGCGGCAGCCTTCGAGAACCCTGACGATGCGCCGGTTCTGGCCATCATCCTGATGGACACCGGTGACATCGCTGACCCTGTGGTGGCTGTTGCCGATCTTGGCTTCGCGCCGACGGTCGTGGTCAATGCTCTTGCACCTGATGCCGCAGATCGGCTGGCCGCCTATCGCGCCGCCGGTGCCGAAGTGGCCATGGAACTGGCGCTGCCCACTGGCGCGGTGCCTGCCGATGTCGAAGTGGCCTTCGAGGCGGCATTGGGACTGATGCCTGAAGCCGCGATGCTCTTTTCGGCGGGCGGAGATGTCATTCAGGGTCAACGGCAGGTGACAACGCAGGTCATGCAGGTGCTTGGTGCGCGCGGGATGGGCTTTGTGGCTGAAGAGCGTGGTCTGGGCGGGGCGATCCGCACTGCGGAACAGTCCGGTGTCGCGGCGGCTTCGATTGCGCGTGATCTTGATGGCGGCGGCGATTCTGCTGCGGCGATCGGCCGGAGCCTCGATCAGGCGGCCTTCCGGGCGCGGCAGACGGGTGATGCTGTGCTGCTGGCGCGGATCACGCCGCAGACGCTGGCGGTCTTGCGGGACTGGGCGGCGGCCAATGCAGGCGGCGGCACGGTCATTGGGCCTGCCTCTGCGGTTCTGCTGGGCAGCAACTAGGGCGCACTGTCGCCCGCCGGTGCCCTAGTTTCCGCTGTTCCCGAACATGCGCGCATCGGCGGCCGCTTTGCGGATCGCGTTCGATTTGTGGACGGTTTCCTGATATTCCGCCTCGGGGTCGCTGTCATAAACAACGCCGCCGCCCGCCTGAATATAGAGTTTTTCGTCCTTGAGGACGGCTGTCCGCAGCGCGATACACATATCCATATCGCCATTGGCGCTGAAATAGCCGCAGCCGCCGCCATAGACACCGCGCTTTTCAGGTTCCAATTCGTCGATGATTTCCATCGCGCGCACCTTGGGCGCACCCGAGACCGTCCCGGCGGGCATCCCCGCAAAGAAGGCGCTTAGTGCGTCCTGATCGTCGGCTAGTTCA
>CAXQAV010000148.1:0-6987 GCA_964221795.1 Luminiphilus sp.
GCTGCTGCACGTCGATGTGATCTCGATCCAGCACTTCGCGGAATTCGGCGTGGTCATGATGCTGTTTCTGGTCGGGCTGGAGCTGGAACCCCGCCGCCTGTGGGAGATGCGTGGGCGGCTTCTGGGCCTCGGGGGAGGGCAGATCGGGCTGACAACTGCGGCGATTATGGGGTTGGGGATGCTATTTGGCCTCAGTTGGAGCGTCGCGCTGGCCGTGGGGTTGATCGCGGCCCTCAGTTCGACGGCGATCGTGCTGCAGACACTTAATGAAAAGGGGCTGATGCGCAGCGATGGTGGTCAGTCCAGTTTCTCGGTTCTGCTGACGCAGGATATTGCCGTGATCCCGATGCTCGCGCTGATGCCGCTCTTGGCGATGCCGGAACTGGTGGATATGGCAAGTGACGCCCTGCATGGTGCCGAGGCCGCGCATGGGACAGAGACCTATGCCGCTGATGCGCACGAGAGCGATGACGGGCACGGGCCGGGGATGAGCGTCGTGGCTGGTCTGAACGGCTGGCAGACCGCGCTAGTCAATGTGGTGGCGATTGCCTTTGTCATTGGCGTGGGCAGCTTTTTGACACGTCCGATCTTCCGTTTCATCGCTGCCGCCAACCTGCGCGAGCTTTTCACGGCCACCGCGCTGATGATGGTAATCGGGATTGCGTTGCTCATGTCTCTGGTGGGGCTGTCGCCCGCCTTGGGGACGTTCCTTGCCGGTGTGGTTCTGGCCAATAGCGAATACCGGCACGAGCTGGAGTCAGACATCGACCCCTTCAAGGGGCTGCTGCTGGGGCTCTTCTTTATGACGGTGGGGGCGGCGATCAACTTTGGCCTTCTGGCCGAGAATGCGCTGCTGATCATCGGGCTGACGCTGCTCCTTATGGCGGTCAAGGCGGCTGTGCTGGTTGTTCTGGCGGTGATCTTCCGCCTGAGGGGGGCGGACAAATGGCTGCTGGTCCTGAGCCTCGCGCAGGCGGGTGAATTCGGATTCGTACTGCTGTCCTTCTCCGTGGCCAACGCGATCCTGCCGCAGGGGCTGGCCGATCTGCTGCTGCTTGTCGTGGCGATCTCGATGATGCTGACGCCGCTCCTGTTCATCCTCTACGACCGCGTGATCGTGCCGCGCTACAATGCCGCCGAAGCGGGTGAGGCGGATGATATCGACGAACAGGGCGAGGTGATCATCGCGGGTGCCGGGCGTATCGGTGGGATCGTGCGCCGGATTCTTTCGGCGGCGGGCTACAGCATGACGGTGATCGACTACAACGCCCAGCATCTGGAGAACATGCGCCGCTTCGGGGCACGCATCTACTATGGTGACGCCACGCGGCCGGACCTGCTGCATGCCGCAGGTCTGCATCATGCCAAGGTCATCGTGATTGCGATTGATAACCGCGAGAAGATCACCGAACTGGTCCACTACGTGCATACCAATGCGCCCAAGGTCCACATCATTGCCCGTGCCGTGGACCGCCACCACGTCTATGAACTCTGGGCTGCCGGTTGCCGCGATATCATCCGCGAGAACTATGACAGTTCGCTGCGGATGGGACGCTCTGCACTTGAGGCGATGAAGATCCCCAATGACCGTGCGCAGATGATGGTGGATGTCTTCAACCGTGCTGACAGGGCGTCGATGATAGAACTGGCGGACGCCTATGATCTGAATATTCCGGTGATGGAGAACGAAGAGTACATCCGCCGCGTGACCGAAATCCTCGGCCCGCGCGAGGCGCAGATCAACGCGCGGATGATGCATGTGCTCGAGACTGGCGAGATGCCCGAGAAGGACGCTTTCGCTGATGCCTACGAGAAGCAGAGCGGCTAACGGGGAATATCCACCCCGGGTCCTGCGAGTGTGAAGCCTTCGAACTGGAAGCCGGGCGATACCGTGCATCCAACCAGCGTCCATTCGCCCGTGGTCGCGGCCATCTGCCAGTGACCCTCGGGTACGATGATCTGGGGGGATTGGCCGCCCGCAAGGTCGGGCCCGAGCTTATGATCAACCGCAGGACCGTCCAGTGACGGGGCAAGCGACAAGACCAGTGGTGCGCCCGCATAGAAGTGCCAGATTTCCACGGCATCGACCGCGTGCCAATGGCTCGCCTGACCGGCTTTCAGCAGGAAATAGATGCAGGTGCCATGCGCGCGGCCCTCGTTTTCGGCGACCCATGTCTGGCGGTAGTATCCGCCTTCGGGATGCGGGGTCAGGTCAAGCTGGGCGATGATCTCGTCGGCGTTCATGGCTGTGCGAAATAGGGAACGTGAGGGGCTGTGTCTGCGGGGTGGATACCCTGAACGCGGGGATCAGGAAAGACCTCGACCGCGATCTTGTAGGGAGTCAATCCAGCTTTCTGGTAGAAGGCGAGGGCGCGGGGGTCGTCCCAGTTGCAGGTGTGCACATAGAACCGCTTGATATCGCGGGCAAAGGCACGGGATTGCGCAAGCGCCATCATCGGCCCGCCAAGACCCTGTCCGGTCGCCTCTTTGACGATCCCGAAATAGGCGAGTTCGCAGTCGCTCTCGCCTTGAAAGGAGAGTTCCACCAGACCGATGGCCTTACTTTCCTTGCGGATCACCCAGACTTCGGTGCTGTCACTGGCAAGTATCGGGGCCAGCTTGTCGTCGTCGATCACCAGCCGCGACGACCAGAGCCAAGGGGCGCCGACTGCGCGGAAAAGCGCGCGATAGTCCGCGATCGACGGCACTTCACGGGTCGCGCTGAACCCTGCCGGAAAAGGCTTCGCCCCCGTCATGGCAGGGGCGGTCATTTCCAGATAGGTCACCACCGCCGGCGTATGGCCGGCGGGGATGTCGTGCATACCGGTCTGGATCATGCCTTGAGGATGCTGCGGCCCGCATATTGCGCGGTTTCGCCCAAGAGTTCCTCGATGCGGATCAGCTGGTTGTATTTTGCCAGACGATCCGAGCGCGACAGCGAGCCCGTCTTGATCTGGCCGCAGTTGGTGGCCACGGCGAGGTCGGCGATCGTCGCGTCTTCGGTCTCGCCAGAGCGGTGCGACATGACGTTGGTAAAGCGCGCGCGGTGCGCCATATCCACGGCCTTGAGGGTCTCGGTCAGCGACCCGATCTGATTGACCTTGACCAGCATGGAGTTGGCACAGCCCTTGGCAATGCCGTCGGCCAGACGGGCAGGGTTGGTCACGAACAGGTCGTCACCGACCAGCTGCACCTTGTTACCGATCTTGTATGTCAGCAGCTTCCAGCCGTCCCAGTCATCCTCGGCCATACCGTCTTCGATGCTGATGATCGGATAGTCGGCAACCAGCTTGGCCAGATAGTCGGCGTTCTCTTCGGAGGTGAGCGAGATGCCTTCGCCCTTCATCTCGTATTTGCCGTCCTTGTAGTATTCGGTCGAGGCGCAGTCGAGCGCTAGGTAGATATCCTCGCCCGCCTTGTAGCCCGCCTTTTCAATCGAGGTCAGGATGAAATCCAGTGCCTCGCGGGTGCTGCCCAGAGCAGGAGCAAAGCCGCCTTCATCACCGATGCCTGTATTGTGGCCAGCAGCAGAGAGTTCTTTCTTCAGCGTGTGAAAGACCTCGGAGCCCATGCGAATGGCTTCGCGGATGTTTGCCGCCGACACGGGCATGATCATGAATTCCTGAATATCGATCGGGTTGTCGGCATGTTCGCCGCCATTGATGATGTTCATCATCGGCACGGGCAGGGTGCGGGCCGAGGTGCCGCCGATATAGCGGTAGAGCGGTTGTGCAGTGAAATCGGCGGCAGCTTTGGCAACAGCCATGGAGACACCGAGGATCGCATTGGCACCCAGACGCCCCTTGTTCGGAGTGCCGTCGAGTTCGATCATCATCTCGTCGATCGCGACCTGTTCGGTGGCGTCCATGCCGAGGATCGCTTCGGCGATCTCGCCATTGACGGCAGCAACAGCCTCAAGCACACCTTTGCCCATGTAGCGGCTCTTGTCGCCGTCGCGCTTTTCGACGGCTTCATGTGCGCCAGTGGAGGCACCCGAAGGCACAGCGGCACGCCCCATGGTCCCGTCTTCAAGGATCACATCAACCTCAACCGTCGGGTTGCCGCGGCTGTCGAGGATTTCGCGGGCGTGAATGTCGATGATGGTGCTCATAAAGGTGCTCCTAGAGGCAATGTTAGCGGTATCAGGCGCTCTATAGCGCGGGTTTGGGTCGTTGGGAAGCCCGTGCCAGAAGGGCCTCGCGCCAGAGGGTATAGACGCCAGACACAATCACGATGGTCGCACCGATCAGTGTTGCGGCGTCGGGAATTTCGGTAAAGAACGCATAGCCGATGACCAGCGCAAAGACCATTCGGCTATAGCGGAAGGA
Organism: Luminiphilus sp.; assembly: GCA_964221795.1. Lineage (GTDB taxonomy): Bacteria > Pseudomonadota > Alphaproteobacteria > Rhodobacterales > Rhodobacteraceae > Yoonia. The sequence continues at coordinate 4,329 of CAXQAV010000148.1, forward strand.
CGAGATTATACCGGCATTGCCTGCGCGGGTCGCGGCGATGATGGCAAGATAAGCGATCATGCCGACGATGATGCTGAGCGCCAGAAGGGCCCATTCGGTGCCTTGCGGCATTAACATCTGCTGACCTTGTGCAAAGACGATCAGGAAACCCGCTGGCGTGACAAGGGCAAAGGCATGGATACCCAACTGCACGCCGCTCAGATGCACGGTCAGGCTGCGGGTCAGCAGATCACGCGCGGCGAGGCCAAGCATACCGCCCACAGCCAGAAGCGTCGCAGGCACAAACCCCTCCATCCCCGGACGGACGATGATCAGCACGCCAACAAAGCCGATGAGGATCGCAAACCACCTGCGCCAGCCAACCTCTTGGCCCAGAAACACCGCTGCCCCCATGGCCACCACCAGCGGGGTGGCCTGAATGACCGCCGACACCGTCGTCAGCGGGATCAGTGCAAGGGCCGAGGCGATCAGGCAGGTGCCTACAACCTCGCTCAGGCTGCGCAGCATGACCCTGCCGTTGAGATGGGCGGGCGACCAGACGGCCTGTCCGCGCAACAAGGACCAGCCGATGAACGCCAGAAAGCCGCCAAGGCAGATAATGGCGATGACCTGTCCTGCGGGAAGGCGGGTGGCGAGCAGCTTGATCAGCCCGTCCTCGACCGCGAAGGAGAGCATCGCAAAGACCATAAAGGCCGCGCCGCGGATGTTTTCCAAGCTAGTCGTCCTTGTCGGTCAAGGGCACAGCATAGAGTTCCAGCCGGTGCCCCTTGAGCTTGTAGCCAAGTTTTCTGGCGATCTTTTCCTGCAGCGCCTCGATTTCGGGATCGACGAATTCGATAACTTCGCCGGAGTGAACGTCGATCAGGTGGTCGTGGTGTTCGCGGTCGGCGGTTTCATACCGCGCGCGCCCGTCGCCGAATTCGTGCTTTTCCAGAATGCCGGATTCTTCGAAGAGTTTAACCGTCCGGTAGACCGTTGCCAGCGAGATGCGCGGGTCAATCGCCGAGGCACGGTTGTATAGCTCTTCCACATCTGGGTGATCGTCGGCGTCCTGCAGCACCGCGGCGATGGTTCTGCGCTGTTCTGTCAGGCGCAGTCCGTTGGCTTCACAACGCTCGATGATGGTTGCTGTCATTCCGGCCTCATGAGGTCTTTGCAATCCTGATAGCGGGGCAAGCCGCAGGTTTCCACCCTGATATCGCTAGAGGATCAACAGGCCTTCCATGGTCCGTACCGCATTGCCACTGATGGTGACGGCAATCGGGCTGCCAAGGGTGGTGCTGGCGTGGATATGTGATGGACGCCCCATGACCTCGCCCTGCAGGATGGTCAGCGTCAGATCCTGTCCCAGCACATCCGTCAGAAGGGCCGCAAGCGCGGCAGAGGCGCTGCCTGTTGCAGGGTCTTCGGGGATGTTGTCAAGCGGGGCAAACATGCGGGCGTCGATGGCCATGCCGTTGCGCACATAGGCGAAGACCGCGAAATCAAGGCCTGAAGGGTGGCGGGCCAGCCCTTCGCGGAAGGCCGCAATGTTGGTCTGGCAGGCGTCCAGAGCGGCTTTATCCGCCAGTTCAACGATGACTAAATCCAGTCCTACGCCCGCCTGGACCGGGGCATGTGTCTCGGTTCTGATCGCAGAGAGCGGCAGCGACAGGGCCTGCGCGACCAGTGCAGGGTCGGGTTCGGCAAATCTTTCCAGCGGCTTTGAAATCGTAAACGCGGCCATGCCCTCTGCAAAGGTGCAAGGGATCGGGCCCATGCCCAGTTCCAGCACCATGTCGCCCGCATGACCTTCCTCACGCAGGGCGATGGCTGTCCCGATCGTCGGATGTCCGGCAAAGGGGAGTTCCATGGTTGGCGTGAAAATCCGGACGCGGGCGGTATGAGCGGGGTCTTCCGGTGGAAAGACAAAGGTTGTCTCGGAATAGTTGAACTCGCGCGCGATTTTCTGGAGCGCGGCCTCGGGCAGGGACGTGGCGTCGGGGATCACCGCCAGCTGGTTGCCGGCAAAGGGTGTGTCGGAAAAAACGTCATAGACAAAATAGCGGATCATGGCGTGACCTATACTTTTGCTGCGCCGGTGCAGTAGCGGTGGTTAGGAAATTGGAAACCGTCGGCGCGCTACCCAATCGGCATGAAAAATGTACCAGACACCGCACCTTCGGCCTACAGATTGCCGGCGGCCCTGACAGCCGCCAACATTGTCTTTCCTGTCACCGTAACGGTGCTGCTGATGGACCTGCTGCTGCTCTAGCCCAGTTGCACCAGCGCATGCCGTTTCTTGCCCGCGCTCAGTTTGATCGGGGCCGAGAGGGCGCTTGCATCCAGCACCAGCCCGGTTTCGGTCAGCGGTTCGTCGTTCATCCGCGCGCCATTCTCGGCGATCAGGCGTTTCGCCTCTTTGCCGGTCTTGGCAAGACCCGAGCGGACGATCAGCTGGACGATGGAGATACCGTCGCCGATGTCCTCGGCCGACAGCGTCAGTGTCGGCAGATCATCCCCGATGCCACCTTTCTCGAAGACTTCGCGTGCAGTGGCTTCGGCAGCGGCAGCCGCGTCAGCACCGTGCAGCAGGCTGGTCACCTCATTGGCAAGGATGATCTTGGCTGCGTTGATTTCGGAGCCTTCCAGCGCACCCAGACGTTCGCATTCCTCGATC
>CAXQAV010000149.1:0-3117 GCA_964221795.1 Luminiphilus sp.
GGCAGCACCGCCAGCGCCAGCCCCTTGCGGCGGGCCATATCCTGCAATGTGGCAAGCCCATAGGACCAATAGCTTTCACCACCGATCAACCGCACCAGAATGCCTTTGGCACCTTCCAGTGTCTGTTCGGCGTAAACATCCACCGACAGCGGGTGTTTCAGCGCAACCAGATTGGCCAGTCGCAACGACGGCAGCCGATCCTTGCCACGATGCCATCCAGCCGCAAAGGCGCCGAGATCGCTGTCGGAAAAGGACAGCACCACAAGGTCCGCAGGCGTCTGCCCCAGATCCTGTGGTGTATCGGTCTCGTCAAGGCCGTGGCTTTCGCGGAAGACGACGTGCATGGGCTTAGTTCCTGTTGGGATCGCCACGAAGGGCGGCGCCCGTCCCGGCGGGGAGGGCGAGAAGCGCCCGCCCCGTTTTGCCGAAGGCAAACCTTCGGTTTGACGGGGGCGGGACGGGCGCTACCCGGCCTGCCGGCCGGGCGAAGCATCCCAACTTACGCTTCTCTGTCATCATTTCGGCTTACGCCCCCAAGGCCGCGCGGATGGCCGCTTCGTCGATATTGTCGTGCTCGGCAATCACCACCAGCTGGGTGCGCCGGGGCATGTCGCCCCAGGGCTGATCATACTGCGCGCGCAACCGTTCGCCGACGGCCTGAACCAGCATCCGCATCGGTTTTCCTTCCACCGCCACATAGCCTTTGACGCGCAGGATGTTGCGCTCGCGGGCCAGTTTCACGATGGCATCTTGCAATGCTTGCGGATCGGAAACTTCGCCGAGGTCGACCACGATTGTATCAAAATCGTCATGGCTGTGGTCATGGTGGTGGTGATGATCGTGGTCGTGATCGTCGTCATGGTGGTGATGGTGGTCCTCGTGATGGGAAGGGCGCGCATCCAGATCATCCTCTGCGGCGGCCTCAAGCCCCAGAATGACGCGCGGGTCGATCACGCCTTCGGACATCGACAGGATCGGCAACTTGCGGGGGGCTTCGGCCTCGATCACGGCGCGGGCCTTGTCCAGACCTTCCTCACCGGCGAGATCGGCCTTGGACAGCAGGATGATGTCCGCACAGGAGATCTGATCCTTGAACAGCTCCGACAGCGGGGTTTCGTGGTCGATGCCTTCGTCCGCCTCCCGCTGGGCCTGCACCGCATCCAGGTCGGTTGCGAACTGACCTCTGGCAACCGCTTCGGCATCTGCCAGCGCAACCACGCCATCAACAGTGATGCGCGAACGGATCGCGGGCCAGTCAAACGCCTTCAAGAGCGGCTTGGGCAGGGCCAGGCCAGAGGTTTCGATCACGATGTGGTCGGGCTTTTCCGGCAGGTCCATCAGCTGTTCGATGGTCGGAATGAAGTCGTCGGCCACGGTGCAGCAGATGCAGCCATTGGCCAGTTCCATGATGTTTTCCGCCGGGCAGTTTTCATCTGCGCAGGATTTCAGGATCTCGCCGTCCACGCCGGCGGTGCCGAATTCATTGACCACCACGGCCAGACGCTTGCCCTGCGGGTTTTGCATCAGATGGCGGATCAGGGTGGTTTTGCCCGCACCAAGAAAGCCGGTGATGACGGTGACGGGGATCTTGTTCAGAGTGCTCATGGATCAATCCTTGGACAAGGAGGGAGGAGTGGGGGCTGCGTCTGCATCCGTCGAGGCCGAGGCCTGTACCGGGGCAGGGGGGATGCGCGCAATCGATTGCTTGCGAAACACCACCGGGCGTTCGCGCCAGGGCACCAGCCCGTCGGTGGTGGCGGCATAGGCGCTGGCGCCTGCGATGATCTCTTCGACATGGGTGTCGGGATCAAGATCGCCGTAGATATAGCTCCAGCGGGCGTCGCCGCCGCTCAGCACCATGGAACAGCCACGAGTGCAGGCCGACAGGCATTCGACGCCGCGCACATTGATGCCCTCTGGCAGCTCGGCCTCCTGCAGGGCGGCAAACCTGCGCGCACCGGGGCGCGGGGCCTCCGGGTCGGTGACTTCGCCACGACGGCAGGTGGTGCAGATCGTCAGTGTTACCTCGGCCATATGCGCCCTTTTTGGTTGTCGCATCAGGGGGCTCGTGCCAGCGGGGGCACGTCCTGCGCGCCAGTCCCAGCCGGTCGCGGAACACCCCGTCCGCCCGTTGCGTTTCGTCTGCTGGCAGGTCTCCCGGCTTGCGGATGCCAGGGCAGGCCCTGACGGTCATCCCGCCTTCCCGAGCGCTTGTGACACAAGCGTTCTCAGTGGCGTCGGAGACCTCTCCGGTCACGGTCGCGGGGGCGGCTGTGCTTGACCGAACGGACGCTTGTCATGCGCCCAAATGGCTGTCACATTCCCTCTTCGCCTGCCATATGGCAGGAACCAACAAAACCCCCTTGCGCCATCGCCCCCGTCTTTGTCAAGACATGGGGCCAACAGTTAGGAGAGCCCCGTGAGCGACAAGTCTGATACCGACATTTCCGAGGAAGAAGCGGCACGTCACGCCGCCAAGATGGCCAAGAAGAAAGCCGCCCGAGATCGCATGATGCAGAACAAGGACGGCGAGAAGGGTCTGATCATCGTGCACACCGGTCCCGGTAAGGGCAAATCCAGCTCTGGTTTTGGCATGATCATGCGCTGCATCGCCCATGGCATGCCCTCGGCCGTGGTGCAGTTCATCAAGGGGGCCTGGCAGACCGGCGAGCGCACCCTGATCGAAGAGAATTTCTCGGATCTGTGCCAGTTCTATGCGATGGGCGAAGGCTTTACCTGGGAGACCCAGGACAAGGCCCGCGACATCGCTGCCGCCCAGAAGGGCTGGGAAAAGGCCAAGGAGATGATCCGCGACGAGCGCAACACGATGGTCTTGCTGGACGAGATCAACACCGCCCTGCGCTATGACTATATCGACATTGCTGATGTGGTGGACTTCCTCGAAACCGAAAAGCCGCCGATGACCCACGTTGTCCTGACCGGCCGCAACGCGAAGGAAGAGCTGATCGAAATCGCCGATCTGGTGACAGAAATGGGCCAGATCAAACACCCGTTCCGCCAGGGCATCAAAGCCCAGAAAGGCGTCGAATTCTGATCCGCCAGATACGGAGCAGACAGAAAAGCCCCCAGATCGGAAGAGCGTCGTGTAGGGAAAGA
>CAXQAV010000150.1:0-4000 GCA_964221795.1 Luminiphilus sp.
GCGCCTTTGGCATCCACGTCGCGGTCAACGAATTCGATGATCGCCATTGGTGCCATGTCGCCGTAACGGAAGCCGGCCTTCATGATGCGGATGTAGCCACCCTGACGCTCGGCATAGCGTGGGCCGAGCACGTCGAACAGCTTGGCAACGTGCATGTCCTGCTTCAGCTGGGCTGCGGCCTGACGGCGGGCGTGCAGATCGCCGCGCTTGCCAAGTGTAACCAGCTTTTCCACCACGCGGCGCAGTTCTTTGGCCTTGGGCAGTGTTGTCTTGATTTGCTCATGCTCGATGAGCGAGCCAGCCATGTTCGCAAAAAGCGCCTTGCGGTGCTCGTGGGTGCGGTTCAGGCGGCGGTAACCTCTTGCGTGACGCATGTGATAGTCTCCATTTCGTTTTAAGGTGGGCGTAACGCTGCGTGACGTTCGCTCCGTTTGTGGGGCGGGATTGCCCAGATGTTCCCCGGCAGCCCGGGCATTTGGTGGGTAGGCGCTGCCGCCCACCCGAAACTCTTAGAATTGGTCTTCGAACTTCTTGGCCAAATCTTCGATGTTGTCTGGCGGCCAGTCCTCGACGTCCATGCCGAGGTGCAGACCCATACCGGACAGCACTTCCTTGATCTCGTTCAGCGACTTGCGGCCGAAGTTCGGGGTGCGCAGCATCTCGGCTTCGGTCTTCTGGATCAGATCGCCGATATAAACGATGTTGTCGTTCTTGAGGCAGTTTGCCGAACGGACAGACAGTTCCAGCTCGTCCACTTTCTTGAGAAGCAGCGGGTTGAACTCCAGACCGTCGTCGTCTGAACCGGCCTGAGCGGACTCAGGCTCGTCGAAGTTGACGAAGATCGACAGCTGGTCCTGCAGGATGCGGGCGGCATAGGCCACTGCATCGTCAGGGGTGATCGAACCGTCGGTTTCGACTTTCATGGTCAGCTTGTCATAGTCCAGAACCTGACCTTCACGGGTCGGCTGGACGTCGTAGCTCACCTTCTTGACCGGCGAGTAGATCGCGTCGATCGAGATCATGCCGATGGGCGCATCTTCCGGCTTGTTCTTGTCTGCCGAAACGTAGCCCTTACCGGTGTTGACGGTCAGTTCCATGTAGAGGTCGGCACCATCGTCGAGGTGGCAGATCACGTGGTCCTTGTTCAGGATTTCGATGCCTGCGGTTTCCGAGATGTCGGCAGCGGTGACAACGCCAGGGCCTTTGGCCGAGACGGACAGACGCTTTGGGCCTTCGACTTCCATACGGATCGCGACGCCTTTGAGGTTCAGGACGATGTCGGTGACGTCTTCACGCACACCGGACACGGACGAGAACTCGTGCAGGACGTTATCGATCTGAACCGCAGTGATGGCCGCACCTTGCAGCGAGGACATCAGGATACGGCGCAGAGCGTTGCCCAGTGTCAGACCAAAGCCACGCTCGAGCGGTTCGGCAATCACAGTTGCCTGACGTGCTGGATCGTTGCCCGGTTTGACTTCCAATTGAGTTGGCTTAATCAACTCAGCCCAGTTCTTATGGATCATATGTCCCTCCATACTAGTCGGCCTTTATGATCAGAAAGGCAGACGCCCGAGGTTAAAATGACGGATTGGGGCCACGTGAAAACACGGGCCCCAAGGCGTTGGAAATAGTCTTAGACGCGGCGGCGCTTTGGTGGGCGGCAGCCGTTGTGAGCCATTGGGGTCACGTCACGGATCGAAGTGATGTTAAAGCCAACAGCAGCCAATGCGCGCAGTGCGCTTTCACGACCGGAACCGGGGCCCTGTACTTCGACTTCGAGTGTCTTCACACCGTGATCCTGTGCCTTGCGGCCAGCATCCTCGGCAGCCATCTGCGCTGCGTATGGTGTCGACTTACGCGAGCCCTTGAAGCCCATTGTGCCAGCAGACGACCAGGAGATGGCGTTGCCCTGCACGTCAGAGATCAGGATCTTTGTGTTGTTGAAAGAAGAGTTTACGTGAGCAACGCCAGCGGCGATGTTCTTGGAGACCTTCTTTTTGGTGCGTTTGGTATCACGTGCCATTGATCAGCCCTCCTTATTTCTTCTTGCCAGCAATGGCCTTTGCAGGGCCCTTGCGTGTGCGTGCGTTGGTCGAGGTACGCTGACCACGGACCGGCAGGTTGCGGCGGTGACGCAGGCCACGGTAGCAGCCAAGGTCCATCAGGCGCTTGATGTTCATCTGAACGTCGCGGCGCAGGTCGCCTTCAACGGTCAGGTTGGCGTCGATGTATTCGCGGATCGACAGAACTTCTGCGTCCGACAGTTCGTTGACGCGACGTGCGCGGTCAATGTTGACAGCTGCACAGATTTCTTCGGCTTTGGCGTTGCCAATACCGGTGATGTAGGTGAGGGCGATGGGAACCCGCTTTGCAGTCGGGATGTTGACGCCGGCGATACGTGCCACGTTTGCAATTCCTTTTCGTTGCGGGTCCGTGATGCCAGACCCTTTTTTCACAACCGAAGCCCGGAGCGATCCGCGCCGGGCTCTGATATCTCGAGGTGGTCTTTGGTTTCGGGGTGCGACCCCTTGCCAAATGTTGATTCCCTTGCGGGATAGGGCTGTTTAGGGGGGTATGACCAAAGGGTCAAGTCACTGAAACGACGGACAGAGATTTTCTAAGGAATCTCCAGCCACCCGCCCAAAATCTTGCCTTAGTCCAGGCAGGCCGCGATGCTTGCCGCGACCTCATCCATACTGGCCAGACCATCCACAGACTTCAGATCGCCCTTGGCATAGTAATAGCCGATCAGCGGGCTGGTCTGCTTGTAGTAGGCCATCAGACGGATCTTGAGGCTTTCCTCGTTGTCGTCCGCGCGGACAGGCTCGCCTGCGGCAGCGGCTTCCCTAGCGCGACCGACGATACGGTCAACCAGCACTTCGTCATTCACCTGCAGCTCGATCACGGCATCCAGTGACTGGCCCAGATCCGCCAGAAGATCGCCCAGCGCGTCGGCCTGTGCCAGCGTGCGGGGGAAGCCATCAAAGACGAAACCGGCCACATCGGTCTGGGTTTCCAGCTGTTCGCGGATCAGGCCGATGACGATCTCGTCGGTCACCAACTCGCCGCGGTCCATCACACCGGCAACCATCTTGCCCATTTCGGTACCGCTCGTGCGTGCAGCGCGCAGCATATCGCCGGTGCTCAGCTGCACCATGTTACGCTCTGCCACAAGGCGTTTTGCCTGTGTGCCCTTGCCGGCACCAGGAGGTCCAAGCAGGATAATGTTCATCGACGTGTTGGCCCCCGACGCTTGCTTGCGCTGCGCTTGCCACGCAGCTGCGATTTCTCGATCAGGCCCTCATACTGGTGGGCAATCAGATGCGACTGGATCTGCTGGATCGTGTCCATACCGACAGACACGATAATCAGGATCGACGTGCCGCCGAAGTAGAACGGAATAGCCAGCTCGGCGCGGATAATCTCAGGCAGCAAGGCGACGAGCGCCAGATAGCCAGAGCCAAGCACCAGAATACGGGTCACGACATAGTCGAGGTACTCTTCGGTCTTCTTGCCGGGGCGGATGCCGGGCACAAAGCCGTTCTGGTTCTTCAGGTTCTCGGCCACATCCTCGGTCTTGAAGGCCACTTCACGGGTGTAGAAGTAGGTAAAGAACACGATCATGCCGCCGAAAAACACCAGATAGAGCGGCTGACCGGGGCCAAAGAGCGCCAGAATGGTCGACATGACCGGACCGGACGAACCACCGCTGAATGTGCTGATCGTGGTCGGCAGCAGCAGCAGTGCCGATGCAAAGATCGCAGGGATCACGCCGGCAGGGTTCACCTTGATCGGCAGGTGGCTGGAAGAGCCATCATAGATCTTCATGCCGCGCTGCTGACGTGGATACTGGATGTGGATCTTGCGGAGCGAGCGCTCCATGAAGACCACGAATGTCAGCACGACCGCCAGCATGATCATAATGCCAACAATCACCAGCGGGCTGATCGCTCCGGAACGGCCTTGGCTGAGGAACTGCGCCAGTGCCGCAGGGATT
>CAXQAV010000151.1:0-3187 GCA_964221795.1 Luminiphilus sp.
GCTGACAGCCGGTCTGTCGGGTGCCAACACATCCGACAGCTGGGACGGCCGGACACACTCGGACCTCTTCATGATTGCTTCGGCGCAGGGCGCGGTTTTTGACAGCCTGACCGAAGTGGGTGCTGACGGCACGCTCAAGGGCGAACTGGCCGAAAGCTGGGAAGCCTCGGCAGATGCGAAGGTCTGGACGTTCAACCTGCGTCAGGGCGTGACCTTCCACAACGGTAAGTCTTTCGGTGCGGACGACGTGATCGCCTCGCTGCAGATGCACGTCGAAGAGGGGGCCAAGTCGGCGGCCGAGCCGATTGTCTCTGCCATCATCGATATGCAGAAGATGAACGACTATCAGGTGCAGCTGACGCTGGCATCCGGCAACGCCGACCTGCCTTACCTGCTGTCGGACTATCACATCCTGATGTATCCGGCCGGCCAGATCGAAGAAGCGATCGCAAACGGTATCGGCACGGGCCTCTATCAGGTGCAGTCGTTCGATCCCGGCGTGCGCATGGTCGCAACGCGCTATCCGAACCACTACAAGGGCGACAGCGCAGGCTTCTTTGACGAGATCGAGTATATCGCGATCAACGACAACACCGCCCGTACCAACGCCCTGCTGACTGGTCAGGTCGATGCGATCAACCGGATCGACTTCAAGACCGAAGCGCTGCTGCGCGCCAACCCTGCCCTGCGTATCCAGGAACTGACCGGTAACCAGCACTACATCTTCCCGATGCTGACGAAAGTTGCACCGTTCGATGATGTGAACGTGCGCCGCGCTCTGAAGTACGGCATCAACCGTCAGGAAATGGTCGACAAGATCCTGCTTGGCCACGGTCAGGTCGGGAACGACTCGCCCATCGGGCCTGCCAACCAGTACTATAATGCTGACATGGAACAGCTGGCCTACGATCCCGATAAGGCCAAGTTCTACCTGCAGCAGGCAGGTCTGGACAGCATCAACCTTGATCTGTCGGCCTCTAGCGCAGCCTTTGAAGGCGCGGTGGATGCAGCACAGCTCTATCAGGCGTCTGCTTCGGCTGCTGGCATCAACATCAACGTCATCCAGGAACCTGCTGACGGTTACTGGTCGAACGTCTGGCTGAAAAAGCCATGGTGTGCGAGCTACTGGTCGGGTCGTGCGACCGAGGACTGGATGTTCTCGACCGCTTACGAGGCCGGTGCGCCTTGGAACGACAGCCAGTGGGACGAGCCACGCTTCCAGGAGCTGCTGCTCTCTGCCCGCGCAGAGCTGGACAGCGACAAGCGCCGCGAGATGTACTACGAGATGCAGCAGATCCTGCGCGACGATGGCGGCGTGATCGTACCGATGTTCGCCAACTACGTGCAGGCACTGAACAACCGCATCGCGACTCCGGACACTGTCGGCAACCTCTGGCAGATGGACAATGGCCGGATGGCAGAACGCTGGTCCGTCGCGTAAGCGAATTGCGTCACCTAAACACAACAGCACCCCGCCAATCGGCGGGGTGTTTTGCCTTAATTTTGCCAGATTCTGTAGAAAGTTAGCGGACTTACGCCGATTTCGGCTGATATCTGCCCATAAAAGCTTTTCATAAATTATAGATGAACCGAGCATTTCTCTCGGGTTCACAGCGCACACGCATATTCACACCGGTAAGACCGAGCGAATCGTCCGCTTGGTGTCCTTTTGAATTGTCGCTCGGAGCAGCCTTATGTCACTCACACGTAAACTCCTGCACGTTGGCGCAACAGCGCTCATGCTGTCCACTATCGCCACTGTCTCGACCTTTGTCACCGCAGACACCGCCTATGCCGAGCGTGGTAACGGTAATGGCAATGGCAACGGACGTGCGAACCGCGGCAACTCGGAACGTGGCAATAACGGTCGCGGTGCGATCGCAAGCGAACTGAAATGGATGAACGCGGCGCATGCCAATGCAAATGCATTCGCCAACGCGTCTTCAAACAGCCGCCCTGGTCAGCTCAACACGTTCAAAGAAGAATACGCCGCTGCACAAGCTGCAGTCGCTTCCGCTCAAGAGGCGCTTGACGCTGCTGAGGATGACCTTGCTGAAGCCGAAGCTATTCGTGATTTCCTTCTCACTCTTGATGAGACCACCTATGTCCCGACAGAAACATATCCGACATATGCCGAAGCACTGGCCGCTGCGGAAAACAACGTCTTGTTCTATTCTGGCGCAGTGACAACAGCTGAAGGTGAACTTGCGGCAGCAAACGCACTTGTCGATGCAGCTGTTGATGGACTGGATGGCGGCAGCGATCTGAGCGAAGATGCGTTCGCCGCGCTTTTGTCCATGCTGGGTCTCTAATTGATCCTCAGGTAGGGGCAGGACACCCTATTGCTTGCCCCTTGCAGATCCCGCCGCTGTTGCGTATATGACTTGCAACAGCGGCGGTTTGGTTTCCACCCCCAAGCCTCCACCGGAATAGCACACGGGCCGCGCGCCCGTTTTTTTGTGCCCGCAGGTAGGGCTTGGAACTGATGAACGATTTGATTGCCAAAGCGGCCATAGACCGCCGGATCGCAGAGATCATTACCCCCGTTGTCGAAGACATGGGGTTCGAAGTCGTGCGCGTCCGTCTGATGTCCGGCAAGGACACGATCCTTCAGATCATGGTGCAGCGTCCCGACGGCCAGATCGAGGTCGATGAATGTGGTCAGATCTCGACCGCGCTTTCGGCTGTTCTGGATGTCGAGGACCCGATCCTCGACGAATACAACCTCGAGGTCTCGAGCCCCGGTATCGACCGCCCGCTGACGCGCCTCAAGGATTTTGACCAGTGGGAAGGCTTTGAAGCCAAGGTAGAAACCGACGAACTGATCGACGGACGCCGCCGCTTCAAAGGTATTCTGGCAGGGATTGAAGGTGATGAAGTCCTGATCACGATCCCTGAAGGCACCATCGGCCTGAAATTCGACTGGCTTTCCGATGCAAAGCTGGTCCTGACAGATGAGTTGATCCGCGACGTGCTGCGCGGGCGCAAGGATGCGGGTCAGATCGACGAGACCCAATTTGATGAAATCGAAACCATCATTGATGGCGAGGAGAACGAATAAGATGGCATATACATCCGCCAACCAGTTGGAACTTTTGCAGACCGCCGAAGCGGTGGCCCGCGAAAAGAACATCGACCCAAGCCTTGTTGTCGAAGCGATGGAAGAATCGCTCGCCCGTGCGGCCAA
>CAXQAV010000152.1:0-3256 GCA_964221795.1 Luminiphilus sp.
AGATCCAGATCTGCTTCAAACGGCAGATCGCCTTCGGCCTGAAGGTCTGAAAAGGCCGAGAATGTCTCGGCCTTTTGCGTGTCGAAATCATGCGCCACGGCGCTTACTCCTGTTCCGCCAGGAAGCGCTCGGCGTCCAGTGCAGCCATGCAGCCCATGCCTGCCGAGGTGACAGCCTGACGATACTTGTGGTCGGTCAGGTCGCCCGCTGCAAAAATACCCGGGATTGATGTTTCGGTGGTGCCGGGTGTGACGGTTACATAGCCGCCGTTGTGGGTTTCCAGCACATCCTTCACCAATTCATTTGCGGGGGCATGCCCGATGGCGACAAACACGCCCTTGCAGGGGATTTCAGTGATCTCGCCGGTCTTCACGTTCTTGACACGGACACCTTCGACGCCAAGCGGGTTTTCTGTGCCAACGACCTCTTCCAATTCGTGGAACCACAGGGGTTCGATCTTTGGGTTCTTCATCAGGCGGTCTTGCAGGATCTTCTCGGCGCGCAGTTCGTCGCGGCGGTGGATCAGCGTGACCTTGGAGGCAAAGTTGGTCAGGAACAGCGCCTCTTCAACAGCGGTATTGCCGCCGCCAATGACCACGATTTCCTGGCCGCGGTAAAAGAAGCCATCGCAGGTTGCGCAGGCCGAGACGCCAAAGCCCTTGAACTTCTCTTCTGACGGCAGGCCAAGCCATTTGGCGCGGGCACCTGTCGCCAGGATCACGGCGTCGGCGGTATAGGTCGTGCCACTGTCGCCTTTGGCCACGAAGGGGCGGCTGCTGGTATCCAGTGAGGTGATGATGTCGCCGATGATCTCGGTGCCCATTGCTTTGGCGTGGGCTTCCATGTTGACCATCAGATCAGGGCCCTGGATTTCGGTGTGACCCGGCCAGTTCTCGACCTCGGTTGTCGTGGTCAGCTGACCGCCAGGCTCGATGCCCTGAACCAGGATCGGCTCCAGCATCGCGCGGCTCGCATAGACGCCTGCGGTGTAGCCCGCAGGGCCGGAGCCGATGATCAGAACCTTGGTATGGCGCGTTTCGCTCATCTTGTTTCCCCAATCGATGTATTGGCGGTCTTGCCGCCGTCAGGCAAAGCATATAGCTGCACGCCAAGCTGTCTTAAAGCCCCTCGGTGGCCCAAGACCGCAGTCTCGCCATGCAGGGCTGTCTGGCCGCATGCGGGGCAAAGCCGGTATCCCAAAGGTGTTTGGCAAAGATTGTTGCGCAGTTATGAAAGATTATTGCGCGCGCCGTGGATGCTGGTATAACAAACGCAATCTTTTCACAGGAGCTCTCATATGGTCACAACACGCCTTGATCCGATTGATCGCAAGATTTTGTCGGAATTACAGGCCGACGGTCGCATGACCAATGTTGAACTGGCCAAGCGCGTGGGGATTTCTGCGCCGCCGTGCCTGCGTCGTGTGCGCTCGCTCGAGGAGGCGGGGCTGATCCGTGGCTACCATGCCGAGGTCAATTCGCGCGAACTGGGGTTTGAGGTTCAGGTCTTTGCGATGGTTGGTTTGGAAAGCCAGGCGGAAGCAGAGCTGAGCGCATTTGAGGCCAAGTGCCGTGAGTGGCCGCTTGTGCGTGAATGTCACATGCTGAACGGCGAAGTGGATTTCATCCTGAAATGCGTCTCGCCCGACCTCAGCACGTTCCAGAGCTTTTTGACCAGCGATCTGCTGACCACGCCCAATGTCGCGAGCGTGAAGACCTCGCTGGTGATCCGCGGTGCCAAGGACGAACCGGGTGTGCCGTTTGATGTGCTGGAGCAGAGGCTCGCGCGCGAAGCGTGACGCAACGCATCTTTTACGCGAGAAATGCGAAAGGCGCCGTGCATCCGCAGGCGCCTTTTTGCTGTCTTCTACCCAGATGTACCGCCTAGTTCATGTCGGGCTGTCGGATTTCCGCCCGCGGATAGGCAAGCGGGCCGAACCCTGAAACTGAGTCAACATGCGAAAACAGGTTCAAATAGAGCGTGCGGATCGCGTGACTGACCAGTTTCAACGCATCCGGGCCGGGGTGGTATGTCTCAAACGGCAATCCACCGACCTTGATCACAGCGTGGCGGGGCAGGCAGAGGTGATAAAGATCCACCGCCGTTGGCGGCGCCGTTTCCACGATGCTCATGCCGTCCTGGTATTGCTGTACCGGGACAAGCGTTGCACCATGTTCCAGGCGAATGCCCGGCAGCGGTGCGCGCTGTAGCAGTCGGGCTGCGGGACCTGCAACAACGGTCCCCATCGGTTTGGCATCGCCCAGGCTGTCGGCGGTGAAGCTGGTCAGCTGATGGCTGCGACCGGCCTTGTCGCTGCGAGAGGGAACCAGGCTGGTGGATCCCTTCCAAAGCAGGGTTTCGGCTTCGCCGTCCATCGTGATCAGCTGGTCGCCGGGCAAAAGATCCTCAACCGCGATTGGCCCCTGTGTGGTTTCGACCAATGCGCCGCGGCAAAATGCTGTGAACGCATTCTCAAACAAGGGGAGGGACGGCGCCACATGGCGGGTCTCGGCAATTGTTCCGTCGCTTTGCAGGCTCATCACATCATAGCGCCGCAACTGCGGGCGGACCCCGCTGCGGAGAGCTGCGGGATCTTTCAGAAGGGCGTTGGCTTCGACGGCATTGGCAGCTGCGCGTCGCAGTGACTGTGGAATGGTCATGGCTACCGGGCCTCTTTCATAACAACACAGATACAATTCCGACGTTTCAGCGAGCAGCTGCTAAAAGCCGGGGTCTTGGGCCGCATCCAAAAAAACGGCAGATGCGGGGGAATTCATGTCAGCCTTGAAGCGGGCTGGGTCAGGCTGTTTTGGCCTGTTGTGTGGCGGTGCGGTCCTGCTGGCGACGTTCGATCATGGCCTGGCGGTTGGCGCCTCTGCTCCAGGGCAGCTCGACCTCTTCGGACTTGGCAGCTGCCACGATGGATTTGATGAAGCGCGACTTCGATGGCATTGGCGTCTCCTGTCAGGGTGATCGACGTCCTGCCGATCAGCGCGGTGTTTTGACCTGTTTGACATGGCATTGCGCCACCAATGTGGCCGATCTGTGAAAATCGCCGCACCTCTGTCGAAATTGCAGTCCTAAAACGCAACAACCCGACCTTGGGTTGGCCGGGTTGTGGTGCCTGCGCAGAGCGGAGAGGTCAGAGCCGGATGCAGGAAATAAGCCTGCCGTAGTCGGCCTCTTTCAGGTGGGTTGTGCGCCGATAAGAGTAGAACCGCGCCGGATCGCTGTAGGTGCAGTGCCCGGTCCACTG
>CAXQAV010000153.1:0-7165 GCA_964221795.1 Luminiphilus sp.
CAGCCCCAGACGGTCAAAGTTGAGGTCGGCAAGATCGGCCAGACGGTCGGGGCGGTTCAGATAGGCCCATTCGGCATTCAGGACGCTCAACCGCTCGTGCGCCGCACCGATGTCGCGGTGCAGGTCCCGTACCTCGGCAATCGCGGCCTGTGTCTTGTAGTTCTCCTGATAGGCCCAAAAGGCGAGCCCCATGACAGCCAGAGCAGTGAGCACATAAAACAAACCACGCATTACCTGCTTCCCTTTGTCTTGGTCATCGGCATCCCCAGATCGCGCGGATCAATGGGTTCCGCCGGAGCATCAGTGCGGATCGCGACCCGCAGCTTGGCCGAACGCGAGCGCGGATTCTCGGCCAGTTCCTGTTCATCGGGGCCAATCGCTTTGCGCTTTTCGATACGCCAGGCCGGCGTGACCTGCTCGATTTCCGGCGCATAACGGTTAGCATTGGCCGCCCCGCCCGAGCGCAACTGAAAAAAGCGTTTGACCATCCGGTCCTCGACCGAATGGAAGGTCACAACGGCCAGTTGCCCTCCCGGTTTCAATGCGCGCTCTGCCGCCATCAGCCCTTCGGCCAATTCGCCATACTCATTGTTGACGGCGATCCTCAGTGCCTGAAATGTCCGCGTGGCCGGGTGTGATTGTCCAGGCTTGGCGCGAGGAAGGCACCCTTCCACCACTTTCGCCAGCGCGAGAGTGCTGTTGAGAGGTCGCGCCGCGACGATGGCTTTCGCGATCCTGCGCGAGGCGCGTTCTTCGCCGTAAAGATAGATGATATCAGCAAGGTCCGCCTCCTCAGCTTCATTACAGATGTCGGCCGCAGACCGTCCTTCCTGCGACATGCGCATGTCGAGTGGACCGTCCTTCATGAATGAAAACCCGCGCTCGGCCTGATCGAGCTGCATGGAACTGACGCCCAAATCCAGAACGACGCCGTCAAGGTCGCTCGCGTATTGATCGAGTTTGGAAAAAACACCCTGCACCAGTGTGATGCGGTCGCCGTAGCTGGGGACCCAATGCGACGCCATTTCAAAGGCGAGCGGATCACGGTCCACACCGATGACCTTATCGGCCCCGGCCTCGAGCAAGGCACGGGTATAGCCGCCGTTGCCGAAAGTCCCATCCAGCCAGACCCCCGAAACGGGCGAGACCGCTGCAATCAGCGGCCTGATCAGGACAGGAATGTGTGGGGCGTCGTCTGCGGCAGCTGACATGCGATCCCCCTATCCGCCAAGCAGGCTGAGGGGGTCGAAATCATCCGGCTGCTCGTCCAGCCATGCGGCCAGCGACTGACCGACCGTGTCGGCATAGGTCTCGGCCTTCCAGATTTCAAAATGGTCGCCAACGCCGCTGAAATAGACCTCGCCTTCGGTCAGACCGAGCTTCTGGCGCTGGCGGATCGGCATGACGGTACGCCCGTCCTTGTCGACCTCAAGCTTGATCGACTGGCCGAGGATCAGGCGGGACAGGCGTGTGCGCGCGGCATCGCCGCGGGGCATGGCGTTGATCTGGTCGGCGATCTCGGCAAAGCCCTCCATCGTGTAGACGTGGAGCGTTTCCTTGAGGTGATCACCGTAGAGAAGATAGAGGCGGGGATTGAGGCCCGGCGCCCAGTCGGGGTCACCTGCCTCGAGTACACGACGAAAATCGGCTGGGATCGACATGCGCCCCTTGCCGTCCACCTTTTGGGTGTGCTCGCCTGTAAAACTCAGAACCACTGTCCCTCGGCCAGACCCCCCGAAATTTCGTTAGATGTGAAAACGGCGGATTGATCTGCTGCCACTGATCAATCCGCCGCCTTCGTCCCTTTGCGGGAAGTCCGACTGCGCGTGCCACCTGGGGGGATGTCTGCTCGCTCACGCGCCGGATCTGTTGGGTAATGGCGAGGCCTGTATGAAACCTGCTACTTTCGCCGGTTGGGGTTCTTTAATTGCCCCTTTAGAAATCAAATTCGTCATTACCGTGCACCTGTTGTGCCACCGCTTTCCGGTTTGATCAACAGTTTTTTGGGAATTCATGGAACCTTTTGGGTGATGATGGATAACCCACCTGCTCGGTTGATGACCTGAAGCGCAAATTCGCCGCAACAGATAGATTAGATCGGGATAATATATACCATATGTAGATAAATATGCATGTTCCCACAAAATCCTGTAGTGACGAATATTTTTTTTGCGCCGCCAGACGGAACGGGTCAAAAATCCCTAGATCAGGACAAGATGAGTGGAAAAATCCACGGAATCACCAGCTGATTCCAGACAATCCCGTCAGCGAGTCAGAGCGCCTTGTGCATCACATGCGCATCCACAAGCCCGAGGGCGGGATGACGGAAGGCATCGGGGATCGTTCCGATAATCTCGAAACCGAGGCGCTGCCACAAACTGACCGCGCCACAGTTGCTGGCCAAGACGAAATTGAACTGCATGGCCGTGTAGCCTAGCTCGCGGGCCGTTTCCTGCGAATGCCGGCACATTGTCTCTGCGATGCCCTTACCGCGCGCCGCCGGACCCACGATATAGCCGCAATTGCAGATGTGATCGCCCCCACCGGGCTGGTTGGTCTTGATGTAGTAGGTCCCGACCACCGTACCGTCGCTTTCCGCAACGTAGACTGCACGCGGCGCATCCATCCAATAGGAAAGCGCCGCGTCCCGTCCAATTTGCGGATCGACCGCGTAGGTTTCACCGGCGCGAAAGACCGGCTCCAGCAGCGACCAGATGCTGTCACTGTCGTCCGATGTCGCGGGCCGGATCAGCGTCATGCCATGCCGCCATCAATCAGGCGACGCGCCAATGCGCCATAAGCTTCGGCCATGGGCCCGTCACCGGCGGCAATCGGCGTGCCTGAATCACCTGCCAACCGTGTATCAAGGTCAATGGGCAAGGCACCAAGGACCGGCACGCCGATCTTTTCCGCCTCGGTAGCGACGCCACCATGCCCGAAGATATGCGCCTCATGCCCGCATGAAGGGCAAAAGAAGGTCGACATATTCTCGATCATCCCGAGGATCGGCGTGCGGACAGAGTTGAACATGTCGATGGCCTTGCGCGCATCAAGAAGGGCCACATCCTGCGGTGTGCTGACCACAATGGCCCCCGTCACATCAGCTTTCTGGCAAAGCGTCAGTTGCACATCACCGGTGCCGGGCGGCAGATCGACGATCAGCACATCCAGCCCGCCCCACTGCACCTGTCCCAGCATCTGCTGCAACGCCCCCATCAGCATCGGGCCACGCCAGACCACAGCTTTACCCTCTTCCATCATCAGGCCGAGCGACATCATGGTGACGCCATGCGCCTGCAGGGGGATAATGGTCTTGCCGTCAGGCGAGCCCGGGCGCTTGTTGACGCCCATCATGCGCGGCTGGCTTGGACCGTAGATATCAGCATCCAACAGGCCAACGCGGCGGCCAGCCTTGGCCAATGCAACAGCAAGGTTGGACGATACGGTGGACTTTCCCACACCGCCCTTGCCGGACCCGATAGCGAGAATACGATCAACACCGGATACTTTGGCAGGCCCTGCCTGTGGTTCCGGGTGGCGCCCGATCTTGAGCGACGACGGCTCCTTCGGCTTAGGCGCGGGGCCGTGTGCCGTCAGGACCACCGAAACGGTTTGCACACCGGGAAGCCTGCGGACGATATCCTCGGCCGCGCGGCGCACAGCGTCCATGCGAGAGGCCTCTTCCGGATCTGCAGCTTCGATCACAAAGCGCACGGTGCCACCCTCGATCGTCAAGGCACGAATCATGTCGGCGGAGACCAGATCGCGGCCGCCCGGCAGTGTAAGCCGCGCCAAAGCGGCCAGAATATCTTCGCGGGTCACGCTCATCGCTGAATACCTCCGTCAACTATTCGCTGGGCTTTGAGTGCTATCTGGCACGTCAATCAGCGAGCGCAAGGCAAACCGAGGCAGGTTGCCCAAATAAGTGGCTGTTTGGGAATATTAGGTCAGGGTCACTTATGCATTTGCCGCATATCAGCATTGCCGAAGCATTTATTGTGCACCCGCAGCAAGGCCCTACATACTGGTCACAACAGCAGAAAAGACTGCGCAACATACAAAGATGACTTAGACAAATGAGCTTTTTGACTGAAACACTTGCTTCCGCTCCTTCGCTCCGCGAGCGTGCCGCTGAACTGCGTGCCAGCCTTGCGAGTGCAATTGCAAAGCGCCGTGTCTACATGAACACGCTGCACGAGCTGGAAAACCTCACAGACCGCGAGCTGGCTGATATGGCCATCCCGCGCGTCATGATCCGCGAGATTGCCTACGAAGCAGCCTACGGAAAGAACAACTGAGCTTCAAAGCTGCCGCCTCCTCCCTTTAGGCAGCTTTGATTTCGACCGAAGGGCACTCTCCTCCTCCCTGAGCCCCGAGGTCGCTCTCAACGGTGGCGACATCCACCTCCTCCCCCGGATGTCGCCACCACAAAGAATTCGGTCCCACTCACCTCCTCCCGGGTGGCATCGAGAAGACCGCGAACCAAGCGCACCTCCTCCCGCGCGGATGTTCGTGAAGAAGCGTTCCACTGCCTCCTCCCTTTACGTGGGGCGCTTGTAAATAAGAAACGGTCATGCCCACCTCCTCCCGGGCATGGCCGTTTTTTTATTTGTTGGAACTAGCCGCGCAAATCCTTTGGTGTGCCCATCACCATATAGCTGGTAATCGTGCGTACATGCGGCGCGGTGCCGAGCTTGTCTGTGTGGAATGCCTTGTAGGCCGCAAGATCGGCCACTTCGACGCGCAACATATATTCGAATGCGCCTGCCACGTTGTGGCATTCGGTGACCTCATCCGCCTGATTCATGGCCTGTTCAAAGGCGGCCTGCGCGTCTTTCGAATGTTCTGACAACCCGACGGCGACATAGACCACAAAGGCGCGACCGGTCTGGGCAGGATCAAGGCGTGCGCGATAGCCCTTGATCACGCCGCGCCGCTCAAGTTCCTGCACGCGGCGCAGGCAGGCCGAAGGTGACAGGCCGATGCGGTCTGCCAATTGCAGGTTACTGATCCGGCCATCACGTGACAGTTCACGCAATATAGTTTGGTCAATCTTATCCATGACGCCGCTTGATTGTGCATTTCCAAGGAATTGCCGCAACTTCGCAATTTCATTGCGCAGATTGCAATCCATTATTGCAAAATGACCTACGAAATCCTCATTGCCCTGATCGGCTTTGCCTTTGCCAGCTCCATCACACCGGGGCCGAATAACCTGATGCTGATGGCCTCGGGCGCGAATTACGGGCTGCGCCGGACCTTGCCGCATATGCTGGGTATTTCCATCGGGCATGCCTTTATGGTGGCAATGGTCGGGATTGTCTTGTTGCGGGTGTTCGAGACCTATCCGGTGCTCAACATCGTGCTGAAAGTCCTGAGTGCTACCTACATGCTCTGGCTCGCCTGGAAGATCGCCAATGCGGTGCCGCCCGAGGCGAAAGAGGTCACCGGCAAACCGTTCACCTTCCTGCAGGCGGCCGCCTTTCAGTGGGTCAATCCAAAGGCGTGGTTCATGGCGATCACTGCGATCAGTGCCTATGCGCCGCAAGATAGAGGCATCGTGGTCGGCTCGGTCATCGTGGCAGTGATCTTTGCAGCCGTGAACCTGCCCTCTGTCACCGTCTGGGCGTGGATAGGCGTGCAGGTGCGGCGCTGGCTGGGCACGGCGCGGCGGTTGCGGGTGTTCAACGTGTCGATGGCCGTTCTGCTGGTGGTGTCGCTCTATCCGATGCTGACGCACTAGAAAGGCACATCATCCGCCTGATCGGCGTTGACGACAAATTTGGCGACCACATGCTTGGAACCCGCCTTGTCGAACTCGATGACCAGCTTGTCCCCTTCAATCCCCATGATCTCGCCATAGCCGAACTTTTGGTGAAACACGCGCTCCCCTTCGGTAAAGGCGCTGGTGGCATCCAGATCAATGGTCATGTTCCGCGCCTCTGACGGGGCGGTCATGCCGCGCTGCTGGCTGCGGGATTGCAGGCGTTTCCATCCGGGAGAATTATAGACATCCGCGCGGCTTGCCTCTTCGTGCAGGGTCGAGCGCGCCATCCCCGACATCATGGGCGAGGCGCTGGCCGACATGCCGGCAGCGCCATAGCCGCCACCATAAAGGCCGGGGGGCGTCAGCAACTCCACATGATCCTCGGGCAGTTCGTCGATAAAGCGCGAGGGCATCTGGCTTTGCCATTGGCCATAGACACGGCGGTTCGCGGCAAAGGAGATCGTGCAAACTTCTTCGGCACGGGTGATCCCGACATAGGCCAGCCGTCGCTCCTCTTCGAGGCCCTTGAGACCGCTTTCGTCCATCGACCGCTGCGAGGGGAACAGCCCGTCTTCCCACCCAGGCAAAAAGACGGCGGGAAATTCGAGGCCCTTGGCCGCGTGCAGCGTCATGATGCTGACCTTCTCGCCACCATCATCGGTCTCGTTGTCCATGATCAGGCTGACATGTTCGAGGAAACCCTGCAGGTTCTCGAAGTTCTCCAGCGCCTTGACCAGTTCCTTGAGGTTCTCCAGCCGCCCCGGTGCCTCGGGCGTTTTGTCGTTCCGCCAGAAGGTCGTGTAGCCGCTCTCGTCAAGGATCATCTCGGCCAGTTCGACATGAGTGTCGGCCTCGTCACGAACCTGCGCGTTCCAGCGGTCGATCGAGGCCACCAGAACGCCGAGTTCTTTCAGACCCTTCCCGCCAAGCAGTTTGCCCTGCACGACCAGACGCGCGCCCTCGATCAGCGAGACACCGTTGCTGCGCGCTGCGCGTTGGATCGTCTGGACCGCCTTGTCACCAAGGCCACGCTTGGGGGTATTCACGATCCGCTCGAACGCAAGATCATCCTCAGGCGAGACCGCCAGCCGGAAATAGGCCATGGCGTCCCTGATCTCCATGCGTTCATAGAAACGCGGGCCGCCGATGACGCGGTAGGGTAGACCGATGGTCAGGAAGCGGTCCTCGAACGCGCGCATCTGGTGGGAAGCGCGGACGAGGATCGCCATGTCATCAAGACCGATGCGCGCCATGCCACGGGTGCCGCGTTGCATGGCCTCGATTTCCTCGCCGATCCAGCGGGCCTCTTCCTCGCCGTCCCAATGGCCGATCAGGCGGACCTTCTCGCCATCCTCGCCGCTGGTGAACAGCGTCTTGCCCAAGCGCCCTTTGTTGGCG
>CAXQAV010000154.1:0-3406 GCA_964221795.1 Luminiphilus sp.
CCTTGCCCGCCGCGGCAGGACCATCGATGGCGACCGCAAAGATCATCAGTTCTTGCGCACGATCTGGGCGCCCAGATCGGCCATAAGCTGTTCAAAAATTGGGAAAGAAGTGGCAATCGGGCTGCCATCATCGACGCTCAACGGTTTCTGACTTGCCATGCCCATCACCATAAATGACATGGCGATGCGGTGATCGAGCTGGCTTGCCACCGTCACGCCACCCGGCACATTGCCGTGACCCAGACCTGTGACCTTCCACCAATCGTCACCTTCGTCCACGGTTACACCGGCGGCGCGCAACCCTTTGGCCAGAGCGTCGATCCGGTCGCTTTCCTTGACGCGTAATTCCTTGACGCCTTGCATGTCTGTCACGCCTTCGGCGAAGGCGGCCACGACCGACAGGACCGGATATTCGTCGATCATGCTCGCGGCGCGTTCGGGCGGCACCGCGATGCCTTTGAGGTTGGGCGAGAACTTCGCCCGCAGGTCCGCGACAGGCTCGCCGCCTTCTTCGCGCATGTTCTCATAAGCCAAATCGGCCCCCATCTCGCGCAGCGTGGTAAAAAGGCCCGCTCGGGTCGGGTTGAGGCCGATATTCGGCACCAGCACGTCAGAGCCGGGCACGATCAATGCGGCACAGACAGGGAAAGCCGCCGAAGAAGGATCACGGGGCACAACAATCGTCTGCGGCTGCAACTCTGGCTGGCCATCGAGCGTGATGACACGGCCCTCATCGGTTTCCTCGACCGTCAGCGTCGCACCGAACCCCTGCAACATCCGCTCGGTATGGTCGCGGGTCGCTTCCTTTTCGATCACGACGGTCTGACCCGGCGCATTGAGACCCGCCAGCAGAACCGCCGATTTCACCTGCGCCGACGGCACCGGCACCACATAACGCACCGGCACCGGATCAGCCGCGCCGACGAGCGTCATGGGCAAACGGCCACCCTTGCGCCCCACCGCCTGCGTGCCAAACAGCGCAAGCGGATCGGTTACCCGCCCCATTGGGCGACCATTGAGCGAGGCATCGCCCGTAAATGTCACCGTAATCGGCGAGGTCGCCATGGCGCCCATGATCAACCGCACGCCTGTGCCGGAGTTGCCGCAATCGATCACATTCTCCGGTTCGGCAAAGCCACCAACACCGACACCCGCTACAGTCCACTCACCGCCACCGTGATTGGTCACGGTCGCACCAAAGGCCTGCATCGCTTTAGCCGTGTCCAGCACATCCTCGCCTTCCAGGAGGCCCGAGATATGGGTCTCGCCCACCGCCATTGCACCAAGGATCAAAGAGCGGTGCGAGATCGACTTGTCGCCGGGGACATTGGCTGTGCCCTTCAGCGGACCACAGGGGCGGGATGTCATCGGGATGGGGGTGCCGTGGCCGGACATGAAAACTTCCTCTCTAGCTTGCCCGCGTCTTAGCGCAGCGCCGCAGGGGGGTCCATTCCCCTCATCATCTTGCCAAAAATACTTCCGCCGGAGGCTCCGACGGTCACAACCTGCGGAAGGTCAGGTAATGGGGCGTACGTCCCTCACGGAGCGCTTTCTGCTCGTAACGCGTCGAAATCCAGTCGTCCCAGGGCTCGCGCCAGTCACGCGGGGTCTCGGCCAACCATTCAAAACCGTGACGCGGCACCTGTTCCAGCGTCTGGCGCACGTAGTCGGGTATATCCGTCGCCACCCGCAACTCTGCGCCTGCTTTCATCACGCGGTGCAGCGGCTCCAGATGTTCGGGCGTGACAAAGCGGCGGCGGTGATGGCGCTTCTTGGGCCATGGGTCGGGATAGTTGAGGAAGACCTTGGAAATGCTTTCGTCCGGCAGCACATCGAAAAGATCGCGCGCATCTCCGGGATGCACGGCGAGGTTTTCGACGTCGGCCTGCCTGATCTTGCCCAACAGCATCGCGACGCCGTTGATAAAGGGCTCACAGCCGATCAGCCCGATCTGCGGATATGTCTTGGCCATATGGACCAGATGTTCGCCGCCACCAAATCCGATTTCCAGCCAGACGTCCTTGCCGCCAAACAGCGCCGCAAGGTCAAGCGGGGTGCGGTCGGGGTTCACATCCCAGCCCACAGGACCGGGCGACAGGCACTCGAGATCGCTGTCGAGGTATTCCTGCTGGCTAGCACGGATCGTCTTGCCGCGGAAGCGGCCCTAGAAATTGCGCCATGGCGCGCCGGAGGGATGATTGGTCTTGCTCATGGCCCAGCGCTTTAGCAAGGGATCGGGGCGCCGTCCATCCGGCACCCCGCCAAATCAGACGGCGCTTCTCAGCGCCTCGATCAGATCAGTGCGTTCCCACGAGAAGCCGCCGTCCGCGTCAGGCGCACGGCCGAAGTGGCCATAGGCCGCCGTGCGCTGGTAGATCGGCTTGTTGAGCTCCAGATGGGTGCGGATGCCGCGTGGGGTCAGCGACATGACCTGCGGGATCGCGGCCTCGATTGCCGCCTCGTCTACCTGACCGGTGCCGTGGGTGTCCACAAAGATCGACTGCGGCTCGGCAATGCCGATCGCATAGGACAGCTGCAGCGTACAGCGGTCGGCCAGACCGGCAGCGACAATATTCTTGGCCAGATAGCGCGCAGCATAGGCGGCCGAGCGGTCCACCTTGGTCGGATCTTTCCCCGAGAACGCGCCGCCGCCGTGTGGGGCAGCACCGCCGTAAGTATCGACGATGATCTTGCGGCCTGTGAGACCCGCATCCCCGTCAGGACCGCCGATCACGAATTTACCCGTCGGGTTGACGTGCCAGACCGTGCGGTCAGTCAGCCAGCCATCGGGCAGGACATCGCGGATGTAAGGCTCGACGATGGCGCGCACATCAGCCGAGGTCAGGCTCTCGTCCAGATGCTGCGTCGACAGGACGACAGAGGTCACATCGACTGGCTGGCCATTCACATAGCGCACCGACAATTGCGATTTCGCATCGGGGCCAAGTGCCGGCTCGGAGCCGTTCTTGCGGACCTCCGCCAGCCGGCGCAGGATCGCATGGGCATACTGGATCGGCGCGGGCATCAGTGCGGGGGTCTCATTCGTGGCATAGCCGAACATGATGCCCTGATCGCCTGCGCCTTCGTCCTTGTTGTCGGCAGCATTCACCCCTTGGGCGATATGGGCGGACTGTTCATGCAGCAGGTTCGTCACCTCACAGGTCGCGTGGTGGAACTTGTCCTGCTCATAGCCGATATCCTTGATACAGGCGCGCGCGATATCTTCGATCCGGCCCATGTAGTCCTTCAGCTTGGACTGGTCGGACAGACCGATCTCGCCGCCGATGACGACACGGTTTGTGGTGGCAAAGGTCTCGCAGGCGACGCGGGCCTCCGGCTCTTCGCTCAGGAGTGCGTCCAGAACCGCGTCGGAAATGCGGTCGCAGACCTTGTCAGGGTGCCCCTC
>CAXQAV010000155.1:0-2005 GCA_964221795.1 Luminiphilus sp.
CGAGCATCCGCATAAGAACCTCGATCGCGCGATGCGCGCGGCAGCGGCGCGACTCACCGGAGACGTTTCGCCCCATGCCTTCATCGAAGCGTGGGGTGACTGGGCGCTGCACATTAGCAGGGCACCCGGGCGCCAACTGGAACTGGTCGAGCGTGCACAACGCAACGCGGCCAGGCGGTGCTGCCAAACGAATTCGAACCAGTCTCCGAATGGACAGTGGCACTGTCCGTTGTGCCGTGCCGAGATCGCGCCACTCCGCAAGAGCGGCGGCACGGTTAAGTTTGAAATTGGGTCGAGTTGAGAGGCTGCGTTCCTGATTAAAGTGATTGTAGACGGACGCGTGAACGGCGGCGAACTTCTGCAAACTTTGCATGCGCCGGAAGCGGAGCATCGCCCGTTCTCGTCGTCGGAAAGGCAGATGTGAATTCTCCGCTCGGTTATTCAGCCAGCGGCCTGTTTCCTGTTTGCCAGCTGCACCGATCTCCTTCAGCGCAGCGCCGTAGGAGCGCAGCAGATCTGTGACGAATACTTCCGGACAGCCATGCTTACGCACTGCTTTCTTGAGGAATTTTAGCGCGGCCTTCTTGTTACGTGTCTTCGTCACAAAACTTTCCAAAACTTCGCCTTCATGATCCACAGCCCGCCATAAATAATGCCGTTCACCGTTGATCTTCACAAACATCTCATCCAGATGCCACCGCCACTTGCTGGATTTCATGCTCTCAATTCGGCGCTTTCGTATCTCGGCAGCGAATAGCGGGCCAAACCGGTGCCACCAATATCTCACCGCTTCATGACTGACATCGATGCCACGTTCGTGGAGCAGATCTTCCACATTGCGAAGGGACAGCGGAAACCGGACGTACATCATTACTGCTAGGCGAATGATCTCTCGGCTCGTTTTGAAATAGCGAAATGGATCAGGTTTGGTCATCCATAGACGCTACAAAACCGCCCTGCCCGTCTCAAGCAGGATTGCTCTGACAGTACCGTAGCGTTTTACCAGCGCTTGGATGCGGCATAGAACTTCCAGCAGTCAAGCCGAAGAGGCGCCACAGGTCTAGCTCGTCCCAGCTGATCAGGACGATGATTGGGTGTATCATTGCCGCGACAACCGCATAGATGTCGAACTCGCGTCGATAATGGAAAAGTCGGCGCACCCATTTCCTGCTGGTCAGGCGTGTCATTGGTCTAAGGGCCTTGGCCAGGGACACTAGGGTCAGGGACGCATCGCCGGAGGCAGCGGTGCAATGCGGACCATTCCGACCTTGACGCTAGCAACGCGTAAGTGAGCTCGGCCGCGATCGGAATGACCACCAGATGACGTCCGGCTGTGGGAACCTCACCATTCCAAGCCTCCCTTGGTGGAGGCGATTGCAGCTTCGAACTTCGATCTCGGCGAGAGCCCGTCGAGCGGACGGATCGCCAAGTCCAGCCGTCGCGCTTCGTTATATCCCTGCGCAGCGTCCCGGGTTGGCGGCCTGCCATAGGTCGCAAGGTAACGCGCGGCAAAGTCGCTCTGCCGCCAGTCTTGATCGGGCGGAAGTTTTCCGGCTTCTACGACGAGTGTTCTCGGTGCAACGTTCACGAATGGAGGGCTGGCCGCGCCAAACCGGATGACCACGTCGGGTGTTTGTGAAGGATTTCCAAAAAGGCCCGGGATTTCTGCCCCGCTGTCGTGCGGCAAAAGCAGGACTTGTACGTCTACCCCGCCGAGATGCCCGTCGGAGGTCTCGCCTTCGTGCCCATCGCGCTCATCCGCTGCCAGTAGGAACCCGGCAACTATCTCTGCCAGTCGGGTCTCCGAACCGAGCCGGGCTACATGAAGGCCCGCAGTAAACTCGTGTGCACTGGCCGAGGTACCCATACCGATCAGGAACGCCGCGTATATCAGGAAGCGGGGGGTCATATCTTGACACTCCTCAATCTGAGAGAGTTAAGCACCACCGAGATGGACGAGGCGCTCATTGCGAAGGCGGCGAACATCGGGCTAATCAAGATCGGA
>CAXQAV010000156.1:0-2464 GCA_964221795.1 Luminiphilus sp.
TGCTCTTCCGATCTCACATCCGAATTGGCATTTCTCTATCTGCGCAGAAGGAACATTTTGGCGCAGCCCTAAACCCCGAAAAAGACGCTCTGAAGCTGACACTCAGCAACGACCAAGGCAAAAATCACATCCTTGCCCTGGAACCCGCAGAGATTGGATATCCGAAGTCAATCAACCTGACGTCAGGCATCAAAGGCAGCATCAGCGTCAAGCTCCAGCCATGGGGGCCGCTATCGAAGGGGAAACGACCTGCCACGGAGTTGGTAGTCATCGGCGGCAAGGCTCCAAGTGTGGTTCACTTGAAGCTGCCGGAATATGCCCGCCCCGAGCCGCTGAAGATTGGTCAGGGCCAGCCTCTTATGCCCTGAAAGTGGCCCTGCACCGACAAGCCTTGACAGATCGCAATAAGCGATCTGTCCGCTGCATCAAGGAAATCCAGATGATGACAATCAGTGGCTACCCGTTTCACTGCGAACGCCTTGAAGAACGGCCCAGTGAAGACTGCGGCTGCCCCGAAGAGTTGTGGATGATGGGATCTCTTGAGGTCACCATCCACCTCGAAGAAACCGGCGAGGGTCACATCATTGCCGACGGAGGTGATTGGGACGGAGATTTGTTCGTCACCTGCACCGGCATGGCCGACCTGAGACGCCAAGCGGCTGAATGGGTCAACACCTTTCCAATCGAACCCTGAATTCAGAAACGGCCGGAGGGACCATGTCTGCGACTATGATCGAAGTCTTATGCAAGATGGCGCTGGAAGCGAAAACCGAGAAGGCACTCGAAGACACAGTGAAGGCCGCATTCAATAACGGCTTTGAGCAAGGGCGGAACGACCGCCAGCGGGAAGTGCGCGAGGCCTTCTCGCAGCTGGGCCTCACCGAGGCTGCACTTTTTGACCTGTCCAGCTAACCCCCACCAAGGAGAACCGCCATGTCCAACGGCGACGGAATGACCAACTTTCACTGGCTTGAGAACGCCACAGGGAACGGTGTTGCGTGGTCACTGATCGGCATCCCGGCCGCGCTGGCATGGGTCGCAGCTGCGCTCTGCTGGTTTCTTGAACCGCGCCTTGCCGCCGAGGTCTCCCCGCTGGCGTGGGCCATGTGGGCAGCGCTTGGCTGGTACGGCCTGCTGTTCGTGATCTTTGGCGGGTGGCTGGCACTGCTGGCCATCACCGCTGCCCTGTAAACCAGAAACCGCCGGAGAACGCACATGACCGTGAGCGCTGAAACCGTCGAGGCCCTGCACGCCGTCAAATCGGCATGGGACCACTGCCAATCGGTGTGCGAGCACCGGAACCCCAAGCGCGACGATGAAGGCCAAGGCCGCATCTGCGAGCACGAAGATAACACCAGCGGCATGGAGTGGTGCGACCCATCGCACTGCCCGCTGCTGGCACTGTCTTAAAACCGCCGATCCGCGGTGGGAACGCCCGCCTCGCCGCAGAACACTGAATTTTGCGGGCCTATTGGAGTTAGAACCCAATGACAACGGGAACGGAGAAAGCCAAAAGAAGTGTTATCGAAAAGCTGATCGACAAAGCCGCAGAGGCCGAACGATCTGACGATGCGCTCAAGTTTTCGCAAGCGGCCTGCAACGCGGCGAACGCTATGTGCTCCCTGAAGTCCGTAGAGCGCGAGGAATAAATAAACTGGCGAGGTGCCAAGCCTCGCCAGCCCAGCTACCCCCGGAGGAACCATGGCAGACCTTGCAAAAACGACTGTCCAACTCAAGATTCTCGATCTCGACAGCTTCAAAGACCTAGTTAAAGCCATCGAGGTTTGGGCTGAAGAAACCGCCGCAAAACCCAAAAAGACAAAGGCGGAAAGCGCCCTATTCGATGCGGTGCTGGCGCTTGGAGATAGCGCCGACCAAAGAGCGCAGTCCTAAAATCCCCAGAGGCCAGAATGCTCTTTGCCAGAGAAGAATTGCCACGCTCAGCGCCAGTCAAGCGGATGCGCGTTGCCGATGCTGGTCTCCTCCCCGGAGGCCGCCCAGGCATCCGCTTTGAGTGTCCTCACTGCGGCCATGATACCGGCTGGATTACTGACGAATGGACCGTCACCGAGAACCGCCGTGGGCTTCCCTGCCCGCGCTGCAATCCGCAATCTTAAAGCCGCCGGAGGCCGAAATGGCAGATGACATATGGCCAGACGACTACTGGGGCTTCCTCGGAATGCCCGCCAAGCCAAAGGAGAACCCCATGCCCATCCTTGATCCCGACAGAAACCTCGCACGGCAACGCCGACGCGATGACAACGCCCGCGCTGCCATGCGCGGGATGCTCGCCCATCCGACGCGCTACAAGCCGCGTCCCGGCGCGCCAGAAAACTGGCATGATGCAATTGCAGAAGAAGCCTATGAAATTGCGGACGCAATGGAGCGCGCTCGCCAATCCAGCTAACCCCCCCTTATCTGGATCGACACCGGCTCAGGGCAGGGGTGTCACAGCTGTGACACC